>JAISUK010000015.1 GCA_031272075.1 Dysgonamonadaceae bacterium | reverse complement strand
CGACCCATGGAAAAGCAATACTAATTACACCCTATTAAAGATAATATTATGTAACATTTCTATAAATAACTCTTATGAAACGAGCATGATTTTCAAACATCTAAGTTGATGAAAAAAATAACGACATCCAGTTTTTAAAGGATTACGGCGCAGGCTTAAGCTCGTTTGAGAAAAAAATGCTGAAGAAAAATAATTAACACTCAATTACCAGTAGCGTTTTTTGTAAAACCAAGCAAATTTATAGATCATTCCTCTCACCGAATCGGCGTACTGATCGGAATGAATCGGAACTGCTTGATTAATCCTTCGTTAAGCGAATCGCCCGAAAGATACCAAAAGACATGACTTTTGGCAAAAATATCGAGGGTTTGTTGAGCCGAAGCATTGTCGGAAGACTGCCAAGAGGTGCAGACGACAGGTCGTCCGTAGCGGTAAGCCATGCTCGCCAGCCATCCTGTTTCTGGCGCTGCTTGATCGCTGGAGAAAGCCGTGATATCCGACAATTGCCAGACCAGGTTGCAGAGTTCGGGAGTGCTTCCGCCCTCACATACCAATTGATTCCAACCTCCCGTAATGCCATGTATCAATGCTTCGCGGTATTTATAATCGTCGGGGAAATCTTTTACACTCAAAAAAGGAGTTGCCGTTAAGGGTTGATTCGGCAATTCAAGCCTGGCAACGCGGAACAACAGGTGCAACAGCGCGGTCAGTCTGGCCGTATTGATCTGGGTTTCTCCCGGATGTTCGTAGATCTCCCACGCCTGGACGACCGGATTCGTCGCATACCGTTTAATCACATCCGCCACATACGCAGCCAATGCAGTATCTTTTTCATTGCTGTAGCCATCGGTCAGCAAAACCGGCATGACACGCAAACCCGCTTTTTCTGCGGAAGCCAGCAATTCGTCCATTTGTTGAAAGAAATGCTGTTTGTCTGCTGTCCATTCACGGTAGTCGCATCGAATCCGCAACGCATTATAACCTTTAGAAGTGAACTCTTCTGGCTTCAGGTTGTCGTTTTCTCCCTTCATGCAGGAATATCCTTTGACGGGACCCAGAGCCATCCATCTCCAAGCGCGGTCTTTTGGCCATCGTTCCGTCATTTCGGCGCCGGGGTCGGTCGTTTCGCCTTCCTGTGCAAAATGGAAATTCCGGATCCAATCCAAATCCCTTCTGTCGTAGGGCTCTCCGTCGGGATGCAGCAAGTCGTGAAATGGCGGATCAAACGGTTCGTAGGTGCTGTTGCCCCAGGTAACGGTCCAATTGCGATCGTTCATATATAATCCCCAGGAAAAGAAATGAATATGGTATTTAGAAAAAGCGGACAGTGAACGAGGAAACGACGATCCTTTGGTACGGGCGATGACTTCGGTACATGCCAGCGGTCGATCGCTTATCTGTCTCAGATAGTTGATCATGGGTTCTAAGTCCTTTTGTCTTTGTCCGCAATCGTAGAAATGAAAATTATGGATATCCATCATGGCTTCCACTGCTCGCCATTGTTCCAGGTATTTGTTCGTGGAATCGACAGAATTTCCGCAATCAATGAAAATAGAAGCCGAAATCGGTTGAATGGGTGACATTTCCCTACTCCATTCCACAGCCGATTTCAGCCAGTCCATGATTTTCGCCGACCGTTCAGGTGCATCTGCCCAGTTCGGTTCGTTCCAGATGTCCCACAATGCGATGCGTTCATCGTCGGCAAATGCCCCAATGAGTTGTTGTACGTATTTTTTTGCTCCTCCCAAGTCGTCTTTGCGGTAATAAATGTACTCAATCGACAGTACAGGTGAGGATTTCAATCCAAATTCGTCGGCTTCGGCAATCATTTGACGGAGAAAGGTTTCTTGCTCATCGGGCGTGTTGCCTTTTAACCAAAACCGAACACAATTGAATCCGAGTTCCGCCGCTTTTTTCAGGATGTCTTTGTTCGACATCCCCGGATAAGCCGGATACGGCTCGTTAAATCCCTTGATGGCACCAACTTTCTGATGCCAAGCCCACGCCTTTTTTTCCGTCCATTGCGATCGTCCTTGCCGGGCATAGAGATTAACGACAGACAAAAATAATACACTGATGATAATAGCTGTGTTTTTCATACGTCAATAATTTGTTTTTAAAAGGTCGTATGGAACTCGCATGTCATTATTTTCATCAGCTTGGATGTTTGAAAATCATGCTCGTTTCATACGTCAAAAATTTGTTTTATTTTGTAGAGACGCACGGCCGTACGTCTCCACAAAAATAGGTGATCAATATGAAATCTCAAAGAAAAATTCAGATTAATTTGTGAAAAGAAAAAAATGTATATCTTTGTATTAAGATTAATTACAAATTAAAAAATTATCTTATCGAAAAAAACTAACAATTATGGCAACAACTAAAAAAGTTACTCGTGTGGAAAGTGCTTCCAATGCACCTACTGGACAAAAATGGGTCCCCACTGCCGAAGCGAAAGGTCAGGCAGGAAAGAATCGCCTTTTAGCGGCTGTTTTCTGGATTTTAGCAATCGCAACACAAGCCGTCGGCATCTGGTACCTGTGCAAATACACGCCTCTTGAAGGCAGTGAAAAAGTGATAATGATCGCATTGCTCGTCGTTGACCTGATTCTGCTCATTATCGGCTCGTTCTTCTGGAAAAAGGCCAACCGCCTCGATCCTCCTTCCAAAGCAAGCGCCCTTTTTGGCATCCAAAGCCAATTCGGCGTCATCATGGCCGCAGTGTGTTTCTTGCCGGTCATCATTGTTGCATTCATCAAGAAAGAGTACCTGATTACCGCATTGGCAACTGCGGCGATGATTGGCGGAGGTGCCGCTAGCGCCGACTACAAACCTGCTTCACAGGAAGAATACGCCCAACAATCGTCTTTTGTGACCGAACTGATGGACGCCGACCACGTTTACTGGACGAAATCAGGCACAAAGTACCACCTTTACGACGATTGTCAATACCTGAAAAGCGATCGTACTACCGAAATTTTTGAAGGCGGCACGGTAGCAGAAGCTTATGCCAACAATTCAAGGATCAAACCCGAAATGTCGTCGCTCTGTAGCGCCTGTGAAAAACGCGCAGCCAAAGCGAAAGGATGGACGGACGAACAGCTTCAGCAAGCCAAGGACAAAGCCATAGAAGCCGCAAAGAAAGGCGCTTCTGTGCTCACGGAAGAGAAGGGTGAAGAATGAAGAAATTTAGAAATTTAGAAATTATTAATATAAAAAAGATATGTTGAACGATATTATTAAAGCGGTAGCAAAAAAAGCAGGGATTTCAGAATCCGTATCACAGATAGCAGTCAATGTGGTTGTAAGTATGCTCAAAGACAAATTGCCTGCCGGTCTCGGCACACAACTCGATTCGATGTTGGGCGCAGGCACAAGCGCTACGACTTCCAAAAAGAAATCGGAAGGCGGACTGGATGATATCCTGGGCGGCTTGGGCGGTCTGCTGGGCGGAAAGAAGTAATAAACGCTTTATGCAGGAACTATTGTTCTGCAAGCGTCGGCATACGGGGTTGTCGCAAAAGTATTTTTTACCGCAAAGGACACGCAGATTGAAGGATTGAAGGATTGAGGGATTGAGGGGTTGAGTTTCAGCTCTTCCCCCTAATTTCCACTCTCCGAATCTTCCCGCTAATTGTTTTAGGGAGTTCATCAACGAACTCTACTATGCGGGGGTATTTGTAGGGGGCTGTAACGCGCTTGACGTGTTCCTGTATCTCTTTTACGAGCGTGTCGTCAGCGCGGTTGCGGTATTCTTTTGAGAGTACGATTGTGGCTTTGACGACCTGGCCGCGTATCTCGTCGGGAACGCCGGTGATGGCGCATTCCACTACGGCGGGGTGAGTCATCAACGCGCTTTCAACCTCGAATGGTCCAATGCGGTAGCCGGAACTCTTTATCACGTCGTCTGCGCGACCAACGAACCAGTAGTAGCCATCTTCGTCGCGCCATGCCACGTCGCCTGTGTAATAGATTCCGTCGTGCATAGCCTCGAGGGTGCGTTCAGGGTCGCGGTAGTACTCTTTGAACAGACCGACAGGCTTGTTGTCGACATGAATAACTATTTGCCCCTGTTCGCCGTCTTCAGCGCGGGTGCCGTCGGGTCGCAACAAGTCTACATCGTACTGCGGATTAGGCAGCCCCATAGAGCCCGGTTTGGGCGTCGTCCATGGGAAAGTGCAGATAGAGAGCGTTGTTTCGGTCTGTCCGAAACCTTCCATGAGTTTGATGCCCGTCAGATTGAGAAAAGCGTCGAAAACGGCGGGGTTGAGCGCCTCGCCTGCGATAGTGCAGTAACGTAGCGACGAGAGGTCGTATTTGCTCAGGTCTTCGCGTATAAGGAAGCGGAAGATGGTCGGCGGGGCGCAGAGCGACGTAATGCGGTAGTCCTGAATCTTTTGCAACATATCGGCGGGGGTGAATTTCTCGTGATCATAGACGAAGACCGTAGCGCCGGCAATCCACTGCCCGTAAAGTTTGCCCCATACCGCCTTGCCCCAGCCCGTGTCGGCTATCGTCAGGTGCAGGCTGTCTTCCGAAAGGTTGTGCCAGAAACTGCCGGTAGTGATATGTCCGAGCGAATAGAGGTGGTCGTGTATCACCATCTTAGGCTCGCCGGAAGTGCCGGAGGTGAAGTACATGATAGACGTATCGTCGTTATTGTTCACAAACGCCGGACGCACAAAGGGTTGCGCCGTTTCGATGCCTTTATGGAAGTCGCCGAAGCCATCGGGGATATCGGGTCCGATGGAGACAAGCGTCTGAACGGTAGGCGATTCCGGCATGGCTTCGCGGACGTGTTGAAGCACAACTTCCTCGCCTACGCACACAATCATCTTAATATCAGCGGCATTAGCGCGATAGACGATGTCTTTCTTCGTCAGCAGATGGGTAGCGGGAATGACTACGGCGCCAAGTTTGTGAAGCGCTATGATTGAAAACCAGAATTCGAGGCGTCGTTTGAGGATGAGCATCACCATATCGCCGCGCCCTATTCCGAGCGACTGAAAATACGAGGCAGTGCGGTCGCTGTAGTCTTTCATCTGCGCAAAGGTAACGTCTATGTGCGCCCCCTTGTCGTTAGTCCAGCAAAGCGCCTTTTTATCAGGCTCTTCCGCCGCCCACGCATCTACCACGTCATAACCGAAGTTATACTGTTCGGGCGGCGTTATCTTGAAGTTCTCTCTGAAATCATCCTGCGACACAAATGTCGTTTGCTTTAAAAACCTTTCTATCATCTTATTACGAGTTAAATTATTATTGCGAGAAACTGAACTGTCTGACCGTCAAGCGCTTTCATGCCATGTGGCTGCAGTGCGTCGAAATAAATGCTGTCACCCTCTTCGAGGACGATGTCTTTTCCGTTTATTTGCAGCAACATACGACCGCTGATGACATAATTGTATTCCTGTCCATCGTGCGTATTCTGATAGACCGGCTCGTCATCGGGCTTGGGGTGAACCGTTACCATGAACGGGTTGGCTTTGCACTTCGAGAATCCTGCCGCAAGCGCCTGATATTTATAGGCTTTCGTGCGTTCTACGGAGACGCCCTTGCCTTTGCGGGTAACGAAATAGGCGCTCATCTTGGGTTCGTCGCCTGAAAGCAAGGTCGAGGTGTCAATTTTCAGGTGTTGAGCCACATCAAAGAGGTAGCTCATTGGAATATCCGCATCACCCGACTCGTACAGTTCAATCTCGTAAGGATCTTTTCCGCAGCGGTCGGCCATTTCTTCATAGCTAAGGTCGAGCGAATCTCTCAGCCCTTTCAGCCGCTCCGCAATCTGTTTAATTTGTTTGTTCATACGTCAATAATTTGTTTTTAAAAGGTCGTATGGAACTCGCATTTCTTTATTGTCATCAACTTGGATGTTTGAAAATCATGCCCGTTTCATACATTCATATTTTGTTGTTTATTTGCTTGTTTTTATCGCTTTGATGATGGCATCGGAAAATCCATTGGCTTCCAATTCGTTCAATCCCTTGATCGTGATTCCTCCCGGCGTAATGACTTTATCAATCTCCACTTCCGGATTGACATTGGTGTGCAGCAACAGCTCTGCAGCCCCCTTCATCGTATTGACAATCAATTCCTGTGCCTGCGAGGGATAAAATCCCAACTCAACCCCCGCCAGTGAAGCGGCGCGGACGTACCTGAACAGGTAGGCGATCCCGCACGAAGTCAATGCAATCCCCGCCGGCAATCGGTCTTCATCCATCAAGATGGCCTTTCCCAATTCGTTGAATATCTTCAATATCAATGCTTTTTGAGTGTCGGAGGCATTCGTTGTCGACACCAGCGTCATACTCTGCCCGATGGCAATAGCGGTATTTGGAATGACGCGAAACAAAGCCGGGAGCGAAATGTCTTCTTTCGGTTTGGACAGGCTTTTCTCCATCATGCTGAGGGTCACACCCGCTGCAATCGACACGAGGATTTGTTTGCCGTAATCCAGCTTGAATTTTATATCCAAGATGACATCTTCAATGAACCAGGGTTTTACCGCCATGATGATGATGTCTGCGTTCGGCAGACTGTCATAATCCGACAGTGCTGTCTGAATTCCCGGCAACTGACTTTGCAGGAGTTCCAACGGTTTTTTATTGACATCGATCACCGTGATGTCATTCACTTTGAACATGCTGCCGGACACAAGTCCGCGTGCAATGGCGCCACCCATATTGCCGCCACCGATAATTACGATTTTCATACGTCCATCATTTGTTTTTAATAAGGTCGTATGGAACTCGCATGTCATTCTTGTCATCAACTTGGATGTTTGAAAATCATGCTCGTTTCATACGATAATAATTTGTATATTAGAGGTTTACTATTTTACTAAATCTATGGAGGAACGCGTCGGCTTCTTCCATGGTGACACAAAGCGGTGGAAGCAAGCGGAATATATTCGTGCCCGACATGCCGGTAAACACTTTTTCTTCAAACAACAACCGGGTGCGTTTTTCGCCGATCGGTTGCTCAAATTCCAGTCCGATCATCAGGCCATGACCACGCACTTCCTTGATTTGCGGAAATTTTCGTAATTCGGAAATGAGAAAACTGCCTACCTGAGCGGCATTGTCCACCAGACGTTCATCGTTCATCACATCGACCACAGCAATGGCGGCCGCACATGCCAAGTGGTTACCGCCGAAGGTGGTGCCCAACTGTCCGAATACCGCTTCAAATTCCGGACTGATCAGCAATCCTGCAATCGGAAAACCATTGCCCATTCCTTTGGCCACCGTAATCAAATCGGGACGGATGTCGGCATGTTGATGGGCGAAAAACCGCCCACTCCGGCCATAACCTGACTGTATTTCATCCAAAATCAGTACCGTTCCGGTGTTTCTACAGGCGCGGCTCAATGCTTGCAAGAAGTCGGGAGTTGGGATGCGGATGCCGCCAACGCCTTGAATCCCTTCGATAATCACCGCAGCGACATCTTGTTTACTCAATGCCTTGACAACAGCATCGATGTCGTTTAGCGGAAAAAATTCCACTTCGGAACCCTCGTTCACCCGTGCGCGGTATTTCGCGATATCTGTTGCGGCGACTGCCAGCGAGGTGCGTCCATGAAAAGCGCTTTTGAAAGCGACGATCTTTTTCCGTCCATTATGAAAAGAGGCCAGTTTCATCGCATTTTCGTTGGCTTCTGCTCCAGAATTGATCAAAAACAGCGCGTAATCGGCATATCCTGAGATCTTACCCAATTTCTCCGCAAGTTCTTTTTGCAAATGATTACAAATAAAGTTTGAATAAAACCCGATCTCCTTCAGTTGTGCGGTAATCTTCTCTACATAATAAGGATGGGCATGACCGATGGAAATCACCGCGTGGCCGCCGTAAAAATCGAGGTACTCCACGCCTTTGTCGTCAAACAACCGGCAACCGCGTCCTTTTACCAAATCGATATCCCAAGTCGGATATATTTTGAATAATTCCATGTTATACGTTCGTTTATTGGATACGTTTTCTTGTTATTTTCGTCTGCACTTTCATTCAAAACGCGCTCGGTTTCAACCGCAACGCTGTATGTTCGTCGAGGCCGAACATCAGATTGAAGTTTTGCACCGCTTGGCCTGAAGCGCCTTTCAACAAATTGTCGATCACCGATACGATCAATAATTTATCTCCGTGTTTCTCAGGAAAGAGGATACATTTATTGGTATTTACCACCGCTTTCAGATCGGGATTTTTGTCCGTGACGAAGGTGAATGCGGCATTTTGATAATATTGCCGATAAAGCGTCATGATCGATTCTGCAGAGAGCGCACAAGGCAGGTATACACTTGCAAAGATGCCGCGTGGGAAATCTCCCCGCAGGGGAATGAAGTTGACGGCTCGATCGAAATCCGGTTGCAATTGGCGTATCGACTGGCGGATCTCGCTCAGATGTTGGTGTTCAAACGGTTTGTATATCGAAAGATTGTTGTCGCGCCAACTGAAATGACCGGTGGCTGTCGGTTTCACGCCTGCGCCCGTAGAACCGGTAACGGCATGCACATGAATCTCATCATGAAGCAGTTGTGCGGAAGCCAGCGGCAACAACGCCAACTGAATCGCCGTAGCGAAACATCCGGGGTTGGCCAGGTGTTGTGCGTTCCGGATCTGTGCCATATTCAGTTCCGGAAGTCCGTAAACAAAATCGTGATCGCTGCGTGCTTGACGATAGTCCGTCGAGAGATCAATCAGCTTCAGTTGCGGCGGGATGTTGTTTTCATCGACAAATCGTTTACTGTCGCCATGCGCGGAGCAGAGGAACAGCACATCTATTTCTTCTAACGGATAACGATCGGAAAACAACAATTCCGTTTCACCGAGCAGTCCTCCATGAACGTCGGTGATTTTATTTCCGGCATTACTCACACTGTGCACGAAATGGATATCCACTTCCGGATGATTGATCAATAACCGGATCAATTCTCCGGCGGTATAGCCCGCCCCACCAATTATTCCTGCTTTAATCATGCATTTACCTCCTTTTTCATACGTCAATTTTTTTTAAGGGTCGTATGGAACTCGCATTTCATTAATGTCATCAATTTGGATGTTTGAAAATGATGCTCGTTTTACTGTCGATTTCCCGATTGTTATTTCTTTGCTTTGGTCTGCACCGCATGGAAAATCTTGATCGGGACAGCGGTAATCCGGGTGAATCCCTTGGCATCCTGCGCCGTCCATGCTTTATTGATCTCGCCATATTCGCCGAAATCTGTCTTCATCAAGTCAAAATCGCTTTCCACGCCCACCAGCTGAAAATGGCAGGGTCGCAGTTTCACGCCGACGGTGCCGGTGACGTGCTGTTGGGTGCTTTCCAAGAAGACTTCCATGTCACGCATGACGGGTTCGAGGTATTGGGCTTCGTGCAAAAACATGCCGTACCAATTGGCGATCTGGTCTTTCCAATAAAGCTGCCATTTGGACAAGGTGTGCTTTTCCAGCATTTTATGTGCATTGATGATCAGCAAAGGCGCAGCCGCTTCAAAGCCCACACGGCCTTTGATGCCGATGATCGTGTCGCCGATGTGCATATCGCGCCCGATGCCGAACGGCGAACCGATCGCTTCGATCGCCTGGATCGCTTCCACCTTATTGCAGTAGGCACGTCCGTTGACGGATGCGATTTCTCCTTTCTCAAAACCCAGGGAGAGCAGTTCTTCCTGCTGTTTAGTCACTTGCGAAGGATAGGCGTGCTCCGGCAAAGTCTGTTCGGATTTCAATGTTTCTTTCCCGCCGATGCTTGTGCCCCACAGTCCTTTGTTGATGGAATATTCCATTTTAGCAAAATCCGCTTCGTATCCGTGCTTTTTCAGATAGTCGATTTCATATTCGCGGGTCAGCGTCATGTCGCGGGTAGGAGCAATAATGGAGATTTCGGGCGCCAACACCTCGAAAGTGAGGTCAAAGCGTACTTGGTCGTTCCCGGCACCAGTGCTGCCATGCGCCACATAATTCGCTCCGATTGCTTTCGCATAGTTTATCACCGCAATCGCCTGGAAGATCCGTTCGGAACTGACTGAAATGGGATAGGTGCCGTTGCGCAGCACATTGCCGTAAACCATGTATTTGATGCTCTTTTCGTAATATTCTTGCGTAATATCTATCGCTACGTGCTTCTTGACACCCAAACGATACGCCCGCTCTTCGATCCGTTTGAGGTCTTCTTGATCGAAGCCGCCCGTGTTGGCAATCACAGTATAAACCTCATATCCTTTCTCTTGCGACAGATACATCGCACAAAATGAGGTATCCAATCCTCCACTGAACGCCAAAACCACTTTCTCTTTATTCATTATAATTAATTTTATATTTTTATGTTTTACTATTAACTAACCTCTATTTCCTGTGTTTCTTACTCGGATCAAACAGCATCGCCGTACAGATACAATATTTACGTCCCGTACGGAGCAGGATATCGTAATTCACGCACCCCTGGCATCCTCTCCAGAACGCCTCATCGTCGGTCAAATCAGCAAAAGTGACGGGGACATACCCCAATTTCGTATTGATTTTCATCACCGCTGCCCCCGAAGTCAAACCGAACAATTTCGCTTCGGGAAACATCTGTCGCGACAAGTCAAAAGATTTCTTTTTGATTCGCATCGCCAGCCCATGTCCACGGAATTTTTCCACCACAATCAGTCCGGAATTGGCGACATATTGCCGGTTTCCCCAACTTTCAATATAGCAAAACCCGGCAAATTCTTTTCCTGCCAGGGCAATGATGGCTTTCCCTTCCTTCATTTTCTGCTCGATATATTCGGGCGATCGCTTGGCGATACCTGTCCCTCTGACTTTTGCGGCCGCTTCGATTGTTTCCAATATTACCGGCACATAACCGAGATGAGACTCGTTAGCAATCAGCACTTTAATAATTTCATTATGAATATCCTTATCCATTTGTTTATTATTTAAACCGGATTCCCGGAATAACAACCGAAATAATTTCCATGATTTTTTCCCGATGCACACCTTCGGCGGGAACAATTAAAATCGTATCGTCGCCCGCGATGGTACCCAAAATATCGAGCGACGCCATCCTATCGATGTCAGAAGCAATCCCCATCGCGTAACCCGAACGGGTCTTGATTACCGCCAGATTGCCTGAAAATGCCAGTGTGACGGGAATAACGGGCGTTCGCTCATGCTCCTTGATCGCCTCCCGTTGCCTGTTTAAAATCATTGCATAATTATTCTCTCCGGGCAATGTATAAAAATAATTGCCTTCATCATCCGGATATTTTACAATTTTCAGTTGCTTCATATCCCGCGACAGGGTGGCCTGGGTGAAAGAAAAACCTTCCCTTTCGAGGTAAGTCCGCAAAATCTCCTGGCTGCCAACCTTATGATTTAGAATAATTTTCCGAATCGCGTTCAGACGTTGATGCTTTCTGGTCATGATGAATAATTATACGAACGAACTGCAAAAGTATACAAATTCTTTTACTCTTGTATGAAAATCATATTATTTTTTATTCTATTTTTGCAAAAGAAATGATTTGTTACTTATTTAAAATGTTGAACATTCAAATACTTACAATTATGAATCTGCTTAAGAAGGTTTTTATTTTAACAATTATTGCCGCTTTCCTTTACGATTGCAGCAGCGTTCCGGTAACCGGACGCAGACAATTATCTTTGGTTTCCGACGAGGAAGTCCTTACACTGAGTTTACAGCAATACAACGAGTTTATTAAAACCGCACCCATCTCCACCGACAAGACAAATACGGCATTGGTGGTGAAGGTAGGGAAAAACATCGCAGCTGCTGTCGAACTTTACCTCAAAGCCAGCGGTATGGAATCGTTGCTGAGTGAGTATTCCTGGGAGTTTAACCTGGTGAAAGACTCACAGGTCAATGCTTTTTGCATGCCGGGCGGTAAAATCGTCGTGTACGACGGAATACTTCCTTACACCCAAACCGAGACCGGTCTGGCAGTGGTATTGGGGCACGAAGTGGCGCATGCGGTAGCCAAACATGCGAACGAGCGGATGTCGCAGGAAATGGTCGCGCAGTATGGCGCATCTGCCCTCAGCGGATTGCTGAGCAAATCCTCCTCTGCCGTCCAGTCGTTGGGGAACACCGTCTTCGGCGTAGGTGCGCAATACGGTGTATTGTTGCCTTTCAACCGCAAACAGGAACTGGAAGCCGACCATTTAGGGCTTATTTTTATGGGCATCGCCGGCTACAACCCCAATGAGGCGCTTCCTTTCTGGCAACGAATGTCAACTCAAGGCACCGCAACACCTGAATTTATGAGTACCCATCCCTCCGACGAAACCCGCATCGCGGAAATACAGAAATACCTCCCCGAAGCTTTGCAGTATTATAATCAAGTAACTAAACCATCCAGCGGAAGCACCCTGCAACCAAAAACCGACACCAAATGGAGCTTTTGATTTAGTTGAAAGTTAGTGGTTAGTGGTTAGTGGTTAGTGGTTAGTGGTTAGTGGTTAGTGGTTAGTGGTTAGCGGCTAGCCGCTAACCACTTTCAACTTTCAACTCCAAAACCACCAACGAACCAGGAAAACCTAACTAAAACTTTTTTATATGACTAATTCCTTATATCATTTACTGAACAAAACCAGGGGCGCAAAAGCCATTAGGAAATGGGCAAAAGAAAACATTCAAGGCACAACGATCAAACATGCACAATTTCATCAAGAAATACACATATCAGGCGGCGGTATTCGCGAATTTACAAACCAACCGCATAAATATTTCTTTGAAAAGAATGAGTTATTGAAAGATTTACAGGGGGTATTTAATGCAGAAAATACAATATACAGAGGGGTTAAAAAATTCGACCGTAAAATGTCCTATATTTTTGAAATAGAGTTAATGTGCGAAAAAAGTTATATCATTGTCAACCAATACGTCGGCAGCAAACCGCTATTATACAGTATATCCGACAGCGAAAATGTTTTGATAGGAATAGAAAAAGAAAAAACCTGAACCGGTCATCGGAAATACAATCCGATTCAGCATTCAGGTCTTATCCTTTAAGACTACAAATATACAATTTATTTCTATCAACAAACGTTATTTGCGATTTTTTTTGCGTTTTTATTATTTTTGCAGAAGATTTTTTTTTGAGAGATGAAGACAAAATATCTATTTTTCCTGATTTTTTTTGCTTTAAGCAAACTCGTTTATGCCGACGAGCCGATAGCAATAACGCATGGTCCGTATCTGCAGAACCTCGGTTCGGACGAGGTTACCATTGTATGGACTACAAACAATGTTGCTGTTTCGTGGGTCGAGTTGGCGCCCGATGACAAGAGCATTTTTTATTTCACTGAGCGACCTAAGTTTTATGCCTCAAAGAACGGCATCAAGATTGAAAACGTCGTACACGCCGGTCTATTATCTCAACGGTTATCGGTTCATAACCTGCTTTCCGCTTAACATATCAAGGTCGCCTGCTGTAAAACAGCCGCGCTTCAATGCCTGCAAAAGCTTATTTTCATCTCTCTGTCTATCGTCTTATTTTCCATTGTCAATCGTTTTTGAAAGTTATTTATAACTGTGTTCAACTGCTCATCGGTTAGTCGTTCAATGTCTATCCGCGCCTCAACGCTCTGCATTTTTGGGAATATGCCGAACTTGTACGCAAGTTTGTAGAAAACATCCCGACAATCTCAAGTTTTCAGGCACAAACGGCCGCTTTGCCGGGCCAAAGCAGAAAAATGCTGTCAGCTATTGCAAAGCAACGCATCGAGGACACCACCGACAGCCTTATCGGATCGGGATACCGACAAATAGTCACCGACAGCCTTAAACAAATGCTTACTACTGCCGTCACGTCGGGCATGTCGTACAATGATATGCTGGATCAGATACAAACGGCACTGCTTGGGGCGGAAGATAAGCCCGGAATGATCTCAAAATACGCCAAAACCTATGTTACGGACACGCTTGGACAGTTTGCGGGGCAGGGAAACAAACTCATTGCGACGGCGCTCGATTCGCAATGGTTTCAATATGTAGGTTCCAACCTGACTACCACGCGGGAGTTTTGCGAGCATTTGACAAAAAAGCGCTACGTGCATATCTCGGAAATCCCTACGATCCTCAAAGGAGAAATCGACGGGCACAAATGCAAAATCAATGAAGCGACGGGGCTTTGGCTGGGTGCAAAGGACGGGACAAACGAGGATAATTTCATAGTCAATCGCGGCGGCTGGAACTGCGGACACGAATTGATCCCGGTCAATGAGGCGGTGGTGCCGAGGGCGGTAAAGGATAAACTTGAATATCCACGAAAGGCTGATACATCTTCAAAGGTGGTAGAAACACTATCGCCCCCTGCGTTTACCGAGGTGATTGAAAAATTAGAGATTCAAGGCATTGATTTCTTTGAAGTCAAAGACCTGGAAAAGCCGCTCTCGGAGGACGAAATCATCGCGAGGGTGGGTGGCGGAGATTTAACACAAGGTTCTTGTTCATCACTCGCCTTAACTTATCTGGGTAACGTCTGTGGCTTTGATGTGCAAGATTTTAGAGACGGAATAAGCCGCAAATTTTTCGCCAATAAGAACAATATACAGGATATTGTAAAACGTATCGGCGGCAAGCTTGAATCAGATACAAGCGATTTTCACAGTGCCGTCCAACTGCTAAAACAAGTAGTACCGGGCAAAGAATATTACTTCTCTTGCGGAAGACATGCAGCCGTTGTTAGAAAGTTGGAATCAGGGGTTTTCGAATATTTGGAATTGCAATCACCAACAGAAAATGGTTTCAAAAGACTAACAACATCAGTATTGGGGAATCGTTTCGACGCAAGAAAATCCCACACTTTGCTTGGGACAAAATACGAAACAACAAGCACCCTTATCGACATCGATTTGCTGAAAAAAGATGCCTCTTTCCGCAAGCTACTTGGGTACATAAATACCCAAGCAGACCAGCAGAAAAAAGGAGACTGGGGGACAATCAAATGATTACCCCCTTTCTGTCTTTGAAAAATTCGACCCAATAAGGGTTTTCCCGGTCGAAAATGACTTTTTCTTCTGTTGTTAAGTTGTGCGGATAATCGGCAAAAAGGTTGTAAATTTTATTCTTATCAAAAGAGAATAGAAATTCACCAATTATTTGCGGGGCATCAACCCAGAAGATTGTGTCCGTTGGGTCATTCTTGCAGAAGTTAAAAATTTGCTTTGACATCACTTTAATTTTAAGTTTTCGACATTTTTTTTCCTGCAAAGTTTCTAATTTTTCTTGAGACTACGAAATTATTTCGTACTCATCTTCAGTAATACCTGCAAGCAAAACAGAGAAAAAAAGATGTTTTAATCAGAAATAATCGTCAATAAACGCCGGACATTCGCGCTGAATACGCACCCACGCCATATATCGGTCGTATTCGGCTTCAATGCTATTTTTTCGAGCGCATAATTGCGCACCGTTACAGACATTTCTACACTTATTGCAGCACTGCCCACAGGCATTGGCGACGCGGCACATATCGCACAGATCTTGTTCTGTAAGAAACAGTCGCGCTTCGAGGAGTGGACGTCGTTTTGGTAATTTGGATTTCGTTTTGCTCATATCTAATAGTTGTTGAATTTTTTATTAATCCCCGTTTTATCCAAAAAAACAGATTAGGACCAATTTTTTACTGGAAAAAATTATGCTCTAACAGCGTCTTTGCGTTTTCTTGCTTGCCGATAGGGATATACTTAAAGAACGCCTGCTCGGTTTTATGACCAGTCAGTAGCATAATACGCGCTACGGGTATGCCTGCAAGGTACATATTCGTTGCGCCGGACCGCCGCGCCGTGTGCGACGATACAAGCGCGTATTTCTTCATTCGTTTGCGCACTACCTTCGTGCCGTCGGTGCGCTCATAGAGCACGGTAATTGCAGAAACAACTATCGGTAATACCTCACCGCATCGCGTACTTTCTGTATTGCATCATATGGAGCGGCAATACCATAAAAAATACACTTTTTTTGTGTATGTCGGAAAATAACCCTATCTTTGCACCGGATAAAAAAACGATATGGAAATTACTTTTGAGCAAGAATACCTGTCGGAACTCTATTACAAAGGGAATACATCGGATAAAAAGCACCGATTTCAACCGGACGTAATAAAGCGGTACAAACTCCGTATTGAAGCCCTTGAAAGCGCTGATTGCATTGAGGATTTGTTTCAAATCAATGCACTGCATTATGAAGTATTGAAAGGCAACAAGGCGGGTATTTCTTCTATCAGAGTAAACGACAAATACCGTATTGAGTTTCGTGCAAGCAAAGTAGAATCGGAAACCGTTGTAACGATATGTAATATATTAGAATTGTCAAATCATTATAAATAAAAGCAATATGGGAAATTTAGGATATGGTTTTTGCCCCACCCATCCGGGGGAATTGCTGAAAGAGGAAATAGAATACCGTAAAATCACACAAAGTTATTTGGCAAAACAGATGGGGATTCCCTACACGGCGTTGAATGATATTCTGAACGGGCGGCGGCCGCTGACTGCCAACACCGCTATGCTGTTTGAGGCGGCATTGGGCATAAGCGCCGATTTGCTTATGCGTATGCAGTTGAAATACAATATGCAGATTGTACGGCAAGACAAATCTTTTGCCGACCGCCTCGCCCAAATACAGAAAGTGGCGGCGATATTGTAAATATTTATTTTTGCAGAAGATTTTTTTTTGAGAGATGAAGACAAAATATCTATTTTTCCTGATTTTTTTTGCTTTAAGCAAACTCGTTTATGCCGACGAGCCGATAGCAATACGTTGACTTTGGATGTCATCGACCTCGAAGGCCAACGCACCGAAGGGCTGAAAATCACAAAATAAATGCGCTTCACAGTGGCTGTTATTTCGATGACAAACCCAATGTAGAGACTTGGCGCGCTACGTCGCTACACTCCCCGCTTGCCGTTAATTATCTTTAAATATTCATATCGCACCAAAAAAACTTTTTTCGTTTAAAAAGTTTTATATAGCTTTGCCGCCTGTTTCTTTAGTACAGAAATATGGATTTAAGGCAAAAAATTATCGAATGTGCATCATCGCTGTTTTTCAAAAACGGCATTAAAAGTATGACTATGTCGGATATAGCCGCCGAAGCGGGAATATCCAAACGCACGCTGTATGAAACTTTTCGCGACAAGGATGATCTGCTTGAAGCCTGCATCGACAACCATATTCAGAAAAGTGACCGCGAGATTGCAAAAATCATCGAGAGCGATGAAAACGTGATTGTTACGTTGATGCGGTTTCATTCATTGCAACTGACGACCAGGTGGTCGGTTGGCCGCACAATCGCCAACGACCTGCGCCGCTATCACCGCGAACTGTATCTCAGGGTTGAGGCACAGCAAAATCATAAAATATCCACTTTTATTCCGCTTCTCGAAAAAGGCATCAAGCAAGGGCTGATCCGCAAGGACACGCCGTTTGATATTCTGCTTTGGCTGTTCAGCCAACAGATGCGAACAATGTTGGACGATGAGCGTGTTCTTAACGAGCACTATTCCCTGATAGATTATCTGAGTGCAATGACGCTCAATTTCATTCGCGGAATGGCGACTCCGCGCGGAGTTGAGTTGATGGATAACATCTTAAAAAAAGAGAAAAAAAGGTGAACATTTAAAATAAAATTAATCTTCATTTGTCGATATTCCTAGAAGCATAACAAACAAGGCAAAAAGATATGAAACTATTAAAATTAATTCAGACAGGTATTGTCGGCGCATCAATACTTATTTCGGCAAGCGCTGCGGGGC
Organism: Dysgonamonadaceae bacterium; assembly: GCA_031272075.1. GTDB lineage: Bacteria > Bacteroidota > Bacteroidia > Bacteroidales > Azobacteroidaceae > BNXB01. The sequence continues at coordinate 86,597 of JAISUK010000015.1, read as the reverse complement.
AAGACACCCTCCGGCCTGTCAGCATCACACTCGACGACGCGTTGCGCATAGCGCTCAGCGAAAACCCGACCATCAAAATTGCAGAAATGGAACTGCAACGCGTCGATTATTCCAAAAAAAGCGCCTGGTATGCCCTCATTCCCAACGTGGAAGCGACGGCGCAATATTCCAAATATCTGAAACCGGCCACCATGGCGCTCGCAGGTATGGTCATCGAATTGCCCACCAACTTCAATGCCAACGCCACCCTGAGCGCGTCGTTGCCGCTGTATGCCCCCGCACTGTGGCATTCCATCAAATTGACCACGCTCGAAATGCAAAGTGCGGTAGAAAAAGCGAAAGCCTCGAAAATCTCGCTTCGCAACGAAGTGGCAAAAGCCTATTATAATGTGTTGGTGGCGCAGGATTCGTATAACACTTTGCTGGATGGATACGCACTGGCGCAAAAGAACCTCGAAACGGCAAAAAAATCGTTTGAAGTGGGTGTTGTAGCCGCTTACGACCACCTCTCGGCAGAAGTGCAGGTAAAAAACCTGGAGCCGACGCTATTCCAGACCGAAAACGGCATCGAACAAGCAAAAATGTACCTCAAAGTGCTGATAGGCATCGACGCCGCTCAGCCGATTGAGATATCCAACACGCTTGCTGATTTCGAAGCGGACATCGTGGAGGTAGACAATCTCGATGAGTATGCGCTTGAAAATAATACCGACTTGCGACAACTGGATATACAGAAATTGCAACTCGACCGTTCGCTGTTGCTGCAGCGTTCACAACGCTTGCCGACGCTCGCCGCCTTTTTAAACTATACTTATGCAGGGACCGGCAACAAAGCCGGAGTGAGTTTCTTCACACAAGAATATCAACCTGCTACGACAGAATGGTTCAGCCAGGGATTGCTCGGTGGATTCCAGTTGAATGTGCCGATCACTTCCATTTTTACACTTACGGCGAAAGAAAAACAACTGAAAATCCAGAGTAAAGAACTGGTTTTGCAGCGCGATTATGCCAAGGATGCACTGCGCGTGCAGGCCGTGTCGGCGCTCAACAATATGAATAAAGCCGTGAAACAGGTCAGCGCCGCCAAGCAAAGCGTGGCATTGTCTGATACCGCCAATTTCATCGCCTCAAAACGCTACGAAAACGGTACCGGCACCATCCTCGAACTGCAAAATGCTTCGCTTGCCGTCACCCAAGCACGACTTTCATATCATCAAGCGATTTCAGATTACCTTTCTTCGAAAGCGGATTTGGAAAAGATATTAGGAGTAGAGAAATAAGGAAATTAAACAACAAAATAGCATTATGAAACGGAAAATTGTATTCAGATTTTTGCCCCTCGTATGCGCGGTAGTCCTGGCTTCCTGTGGAGGAAGCGAGAAAAAACAGGAAGAAGGTGCAAACAAACGCGCAAAGGTTAACACAACCATCGCTCGAACCCAGCCCGTAGAACGCATCTCGACCTACACGGCAACGGTGCAGGCCGACGTCATCAACCAAATCACCCCCGCAACGCCCGGACGTATCGAAAAAATCTTCGTCGAGGTCGGCGACCGTGTCCAGAAAGGGCAACTGCTCGTCCAGATGGATGCCTCCAACCTGCTCCAGCAGACAAAGCAGTTGGAAAACCTCGAACGCGACTACCAACGTTACAACGAGCTGCTCGCAGTGGGAGGCATCGCCCAGCAGCAAGTCGACCAGATTAAAACCCAAATCGACGTTCTCCGCACCGCCATCAACAACATCAACGACAATACCCAATTGCGCAGCCCCATCTACGGTGTCGTTACTGCCCGCAACTATGACAATGGCGACGTTTATGCCGCACAACCCATCATCACTGTCCAGCAACTCAATCCCGTCAAGGCGCGTATCAATGTTTCGGAATCGTATTTTGCAAAAGTAAAACTCGGAATGTCTGTCGATCTAAACCTCGACGTGTACGAAAATGAGCAATTTACCGGAAAGGTCACACTGATCTATCCCACCATCGACGCCACGACGCACACTTTCGGGGTGGAAATCACCATCGACAACCGCGACCTGAAAGTGCGGCCGGGCATGTACGCCCGCGTGATGGTTAATTTCGGCACCGGCGAAAGCATCGTCATTCCCGACCGTGCGGTGCAGAAACAGGCAGGTGCGAACGATAAATACGTCTTCACGGTGGTCGATGGCATCGCCCGCTACAACAAGGTGGAACTCGGCCAGCGCATTGGTGAAAATTACGAAATACGTGCAGGCATCAACGATGGCGATGTGATCGTTACCGATGGACAGACAAGGCTGATTGACGGAACGGAAGTGGAAGTTCTCAATCAATAATTGTTAATTATTCATTGTTAATTATTCATTGAAATGAGTTTATATTCCTCTGCAGTTAAGCGCCCCATCTTCACCGCCCTCGTGTTTGTAGGCGTCGCCATCATCGGCTTGTTCTCTTATACCCGTCTGGCGGTAGACCTTTTTCCCGACATCGAAACAAATATGCTGTCGGTCATCATCGCCTATCCGGGCGCGAGCGCTTCGGACATTGAAACAAATATCACCCGACCGCTCGAAAACAGCCTCAATTCCTGCGAAAACCTCAAAGAGATTACTTCGCAGTCGAAAGACAACATGTCGATAGTCAGCCTCGAATTTAACTACGGCACCAACATCGACATCGCCACCAACGACGTGCGCGACAAGATTGATATGGTCAAGTCGTCGCTGCCCGACGGCATTTCGACGCCTATCATCTTCAAATTTTCGATGGACATGATTCCCGTTTCGATTTATTCGGCAACGGCAACCGAAAGCGTGAACGGGCTGTATAAAATTCTCGACGAAAAAGTAGCCAACCCGCTCAACCGCGTCACGGGCGTAGGTGCAGTTACTGTATCCGGCGCGCCGCAGCGTCAGGTTCAAGTCAATGTCAATCCCGAACGGCTCGAATCGTACAACCTGACGGTAGAACAGATTGCGCAGGTCATCGCCGCCGAAAACCTCAACGTGCCGGCAGGCAGTTTCGACATCGGCACAGAAACCTACTCCCTGCGTGTAGAAGGCGAATTTAAGGCTTCCGAACAATTGCTCGGCATCGTCGTCGGCTCGCAACAAGGTCGGAATATCTATCTGAAAGACGTCGCCACGCTGAACGACACGATCGAAACCCGTGTGATGGAATCCTATACCGATGGTGTGAAAGGCGCCTTGGTAGTGATTCAGAAACAGTCGGGTGCAAACACGGTGTCTATCGCCAAAGACGTAAAAAAAATCATTCCCGAACTGCAAAAAACGCTTCCGCCCGACATCAAACTGACGTTGTTGATGGACTCGTCGGACTTTATCCAGCAGTCAATCGACTCGTTGACCGAGACCATCCTGCTGGCGGCCATCTTCGTGATGTTTGTTGTGATGTTTTTCCTCGGTCGCTGGCGTGCAACAATCATCATTATCCTCACGATCCCGATTTCGCTGATCGCCTCGTTTATCTACCTGATGGCGGTGGGCAGTTCGCTGAATATCATCTCGCTGTCATCATTGACGATCGCGATTGGCCTGGTGGTGGACGACGCCATCGTGGTGCTTGAAAATATCACCAAACATATCGAGCGCGGCTCCACCCCCAAAGAGGCGGCAGTATATGCCACCAACGAAGTGGGCGTCGCTGTGATCGCATCGACATTGACGATCATCGCGGTGTTCTTCCCGATGACAATGGCGACCGGGCTGGCAGGCGTCATGTTTGGCGAACTCGGCTGGACAGTAACAATCATGATTGTCGTGTCACTCATCTGCGCCCTCTCACTGACGCCGATGCTTTCGTCGCAGATGCTGCGACTGACCAATACGCAGGGACGATTTTTCGACCGTATCCACGCGCCTATCAAGGTTTTCCTTAACAAACTCGACGCTACTTACGCCAAAATGGTCAACCTCTGCGTACGCAACCGCTGGAAAACGCTGATTGCCTGCTTCGGACTGTTTTTGCTGATCATGATTCCGGCAAGTCAACTGATCAAAGTCGACTTCATGCCGGCATCTGACAACAGTTTCATCACGGCCAACGTCTATCTGCCTACCGGCACGCGGATGGAAGTCGCACGCGCCACAGCATTGAAAATTGACAGCCTTGTGAGAGAAAAATGCGGAGATGTTTTCCGCACGCTCTCGTTCTCTGTCGGTCAGGCTGACGAGGACAATACCATGGCCGCATTGCAGTCTAATGCCTCGAACCTGATTTCGTTCCGTATCCGCTGTGTGGATCCCGAATATCGCGATGTCTCGATCTACGATGTTGGCGACGAGATGCGAAATATCATGGAGAATATGCCCGAAATCTACAAATACTCCGTTTCCCCTGGCGGCAGCGGCGGTATGATGGGACAGGGAGCGAGCACGGTTGACGTTGAGATTTACGGATTCGACCTCGCCACCACCGACCGCATTGCTGCGGAAATGAAGCAACGATTGGGTGAAGTGAAAGGCTTGCGCGACCTCTTCATCAGTCGTCAGGACTACCGGCAGGAATATCAGATTGATTTCGACCGCGAGAAACTTGCCGAGAACGGCTTAAATTCGGCTACGGCAGCCAATTTTGTCCGCAACCGGATCAACGGCTCGTATATTTCCACCTACCGCGAAGAGGGTGATGAATACGATATTGTGGTGCGCTACGACGAGGTTTACCGTCAATCGCTGCAAGCCATCGAAGACATCACGGTTTACAACGCGGCCGGCGCTGCTATCAGGGTTAAAGAACTCGGCAAGATTGTTGAACGTCAGACACTTCCGCAAATCGATCGGCAGAACCGCGAACGCATTGTGAAAGTCAGCGGTTCGCTCTACAAAGCCGCATTGAGCGATGTGGTCGACGGAGTCAACAATGTGATCGACGAGATGCGTGCGGAAGGTAAAATTCCTACCGAAATCGGCATCCAAATCGGCGGCTCGCTCGAAGACCAGCAGGACACCAATGCCGACCTCGGACTATTGATGCTGCTCTGTGTACTCCTTGTATACATCGTGATGGCAGCGCAGTTTGAGTCGCTCACCTACCCGTTCATCATCATCCTCTCGCTCACTTTCGGCGTTGCAGGTGTGATGTTGGCGCTGATGATTACCGGTCAGCCGGTCAGTCTGATGTCGATGGTCGGGATGGTGATGCTGATTGGGATCGTAGTGAAAAACGGCATTGTATTCATCGACTATGCCAACCTCAACCGAGAGCGTGGCATGTCGATAGACCATGCGGTCATTGCAGCCGGACGATCACGTCTGCGCCCGATATTGATGACCACTGCAACCACCGTACTCGGCATGATTCCGATGGCGATTCCACGCGGTACCGGCTCGGAAATGTGGCAGCCGATGGGCGTCGCCGTTGTGGGCGGTCTGACGCTTTCAACTTTGTTGACGTTGCTCTACGTCCCCGCTCTCTATTCAATTTTCGGAGCAAACGGCGTAAAACGGACAAGAAAGAAACTCAAAAAGGCAAAACTCAAAGCCTAATTGTTAATTGTTAATTGTTAATTGTTAATTGTTAATTGAAATGAAAACGGTATTTATTCCATATAATCAAGCGTATAAAGATAGAATTTTAACGCTTTTCGACAACTTAAACATTCGCGGTTTCACGCTTTGGGAAACCGTACAGGGCAGGGGTTCGCGTCGCGGCGAGCCCCACTACGGCGACCACGCTTGGCCGACACTTAATTCCGCTTTTCTCACCGTCGTTCCCGATGAAAAGGTCGACAACCTGCTTGCCCGGCTGCACGAAATGGATGCGGCGACGGAGGCGCAAGGTTTGCACGCTTTCGTGTGGAACTGTGAGAAGATGGTGTAACCCATGACTTAATTCCATTTTTTTACGTTTTTCTCCGCAAAGTGAGTATATTCGGTTCGAAATTAAACTCATTATTAAAAAGGGTCTTGATTTATCTTTGAACATGACGCATTCTGAAAATGAATTTAATATCGAATTGAGCGATATCTCAACGCTTTACAATACGTATGCTAAAGATATGTATCAGTACGGGATGTCGTTGTGTGCCGATGAATTTCTTGTCGCAGATGCCATACACGACCTGATGCTTGATTTCTACCGCTACAAAGAAAATTTTCTCAACATACGCAACAACAAAGCCTACCTGTTTTCTGCGTTGCGGCACAAGATTTTATTCCTACTGAAGAAAAGCGCTGTGTATGCCGATATCAATGATGTGGATATTGAGTATCTGGAATATGATACAAAAAACGAACACCTGAAGTTTGAAGAAAAAACAGACCGCGAGGTGCTGATAAGGGAAATGCTTTCGCACTTGAACCAGCGCCAAAAAGAAGTCCTGTTCCTGCGATTCCACGAAGGCATGACTTTCAATGAAATTTCCAGGATCATGAATATCAATCCGCAATCGGTTCAGAACCTGTTTCAACGGACGATTAATAAACTGAGAAAGGTATTTTCCAAAAATGAAAAAGTACAGGGATTATAAATGCATCGATTTTCTTGACGATGATTCGTTTATCCGAGCACAGACAACAATGAACCCCGAAGACTGCGCTTTGTGGAATAGCCTCATTGACAACTGCGAGATTGATATAGACGAATTTCTGGAAGCCAATCTCATGTTGGAAGCCTGGATGAATACCCAACAGGAACCCGACGCCGAACAATTAAACGACTTAAGAATAAAGATTGCCAAATCGATTGAGCAAGCACAGAAAGCCGGAAAGCGAACTCGGATCAAGAAATTGCTAATCCTTTCTGCGACTGCTGTAGGTACCGTAGCCGCCGTCGTAGCTTGCCTGTTTTACTTCCCGTTGAACAATAAGCAGCAGACGCCACCGTCCGAATATACTCAATTTCGAATCATCAACCAGGAGCAACCCTCCGACGTGATTCGTCTCTCCTCAGGGAATGAAGAAATGAAGATCGACGAAGCAAATCCCCAAGTCAGTTACGACAGCAATGGAACGCTGAAAATAAACCGCAAAGTGATCGACTTGAAAACCGCGAAACCGGCAGCAACAACCGAAAATCCTGCCATGAACCGCCTTTGGGTGCCTTTCGGGAAACGGGCGCAACTGACGCTATCCGACGGCAGCCACATCTGGATCAATACGGGTACTGTCGTGGTATATCCCGAACGCTTCGTTGGCGAGGCGCGCGAAATTTATGTCGACGGCGAGATCTATGTCGATGTCGCCAAATCAGACGACAAGCCCTTTATCGTCAAAACCAATGCGATGGAAATAAGCGTGCTGGGCACGAAGTTTAATGTCGCAGCCTACAGTCGAGACAACATCAGCCAGGTGGCATTGGTAGAAGGCTCGGTGAAAGTACGCCAAAACGAAAACGACCTCAATCTGGAACCAGGTCAGGTATTTACAACCACTTCCGAAGGCAATTCACTCAAAACGACGGATACCGAAATCTATACCTCATGGAAAAACGGCATCTATATTTTAGATAACGAACCGATAGAAAAAATACTGTTAAAACTCGCTCGGTATTATAATGTCACCATGACGCTTCCGGAGAAAGAGTCGGGAACCATCTGTTTCGGGAAACTCAAACTGCGAGACGAACTCGATCCGCTGATGAAAAACCTCTCGCAGATTGCCCGGTTCAATTATGCCGTCAAAGACAACCGCTACACCATACAATACATCGATGATGAATAAATCGAATCAATGAAAAACCAATATATTTAATACTTAAACTAATGAATGTACATGGAAAATACTAAAGCAAAAATGAAAACCCGAAAAAAGGGGAGAATGATGATGCTTCTTCTGGGATTTGTGTTTTGTCTGTTGCAGAGCGTTGTAGCGCAAGCGGCATCCATTACCGTCGACATGAAGAACAGGACAGTAAAAGAAATCATTCGAAAGATTGAATCAGTCAGCGATTATGTCTTTTTCTACAACAAAAAAGATGTAAATAATGACCGAATCGCGACGCTGCAAGTGACGGGAGAACCGATAGAAAAGGTGCTGGACAAACTTTTTGAAGGCACGGACAACAAATACCGGATCGACGGTCAACAGGTATTCATCGTTCGTGCGGAAAAAACCGAAAGCAAACAGATTCCGGCAAAGCCATCGCAGACAACCGTGAAAGGAATCGTCATGGATGAAGACGGCGAGCCTTTGGCCGGCGTCAGTATCGTGATCAAAGGCTCTACGCGCGGGGTTATCACCGACACCGACGGAACTTTCAGCATCGAAGTCAGGCCTGAAGATGTGTTCGAGGTCAGCTACCTCGGCTACGACACGAAGACAATCGTCATTGGGAAACAGACATTTCTCAGCGTCCGGCTTACACCACGGGAAAACGAATTGCAAGATGTCGTGGTGGTAGGTTATGGTTTACAGAAAAAATCGAGCGTCACCGCTTCCATCTCCAATGTGGAAATCAAACAACTGGAACAGTCGGCGACCCCCTCGCTATCGGTCGCCATAGGCGGTAAAATCCCAGGAATCATCACCCGTCAGAGTTCGGGAGAACCGGGAGCCGACCAAGCGGCGGTGTATATCAGGGGAATCGCTTCGTGGGTTTCCAACTCACCCTTGGTGTTGGTAGACGGCATCGAGCGCGACATGAACGCCATCAATACGCAAGAGATAGAAAGCATGTATATCCTGAAGGACGCCTCAGCGACAGCGGTTTACGGCGTACGTGGAGCTAACGGCGTTATAGTCATCACCACCAAAAAAGGAATCATCGGCAAACCCGTCGTCACCTTGCGTTCGGAAGCGGCAGTGCTGACGCCTACCCGCACTCCGAAATACATCAATGGCCCGGAATATGCCAGATTAATCAATGAGGCATTGACAAACCGCGGAGAGACCAACATGCGTTTTTCCGAAGAGGAACTCCGAAAATTTGAAGACGGATCGGATCCCTACCTCTACCCGAACGTCGACTGGTGGAAAGAAACCATCCGCGACAATACTTACCAAAGTGTTCACAATCTGAATGTGTCGGGAGGGTCCGAACTCCTCCAATATTTTGTGAATGTTGGATATACCTTCCAGAATGGATTGTATAAAGGCGACGACCAGAACGAATATAACACCAATGCCAACCTGAACCGCTATAATTTCCGTTCGCGCGTGGATATCAACATCACAAAATCTTTGTCGCTCAATCTCGGCGTAGGTGGAATCATTCAGCAACGAAACTATCCCGGAAATGACAGCTGGTGGATTTTTAATGCGATCAAATCAACGACACCGATCGCTTTCCCCATGCGAAATCCCGACGGCACTCCGGGCGGTACGCAACCTACGGGGGCATATACGGGATATAATCCTTGGGCGACAGCTACACAGCAAGGATACCGGTCATTCCATTACAATACCGTGCAGAGCACTTTCGGGTTGAAATGGGATTTGTCTTCGCTTGTCACACAAGGGCTGAGCATCAACGGCAAATTTTCTTACGACAACACTTCATACGGTGGCGCGAGTCGTCAGAAAAATTACGAAGTAAAGCAATACATCGGCAAAGATCCCGAAACGGGGGAAGACCAATACGTGATTCATCGTCAGGAAACACCGCTCAGCTACAATTATGCGTATTACGGAAACCGTGCATTGTACCTCGAAGGATTGTTGAATTACGATCGCCGTTTTGGACAGCATGGCGTTACCGGCATGCTGATGTACAACCAGCGCGACTATGTGGATATCACAGCCTCCACCACGATCGCCAACCTGCCCTACCGTCATCAGGGCATTGCCGGCAGAGCGACCTACGATTTCGACAGTCGCTATTTTGCCGAATTTAACTTCGGCTACAATGGATCGGAGAACTTCCCGAAAGGACACCGCTTCGGATTTTTCCCTTCCGCTTCGGTGGGATGGGTCGTCTCCGGAGAAAAATTCTGGAAAGCGCCGTTTATCAACCACCTCAAGCTCAGAGCGTCGGTAGGACAAGCCGGTAACGACCAAAGCGGGACGCGCTTCCTGTTTCTCACCACCATGAAATCGACGGGAGTGGTGAATCATTATTACTTCGGGAAAGACTTACAAACGTTCATCAATGGCATCGAAGAAGGACAAACCGGTACGGACGACATCACCTGGGAAGTTTCTACCAAAATGAATCTCGGTGTAGACCTGGAACTGCTTAAAGGGTTGATCAATCTACAGGTTGATGTCTTTCACGAATCACGCGACGGCATTCTGATTCAACGGCAAGACATCCCAACCATGGTAGGGTTTTACGGCACCAGTCCTTACGGCAATCTCGGAAAGGCTGAAAACAAAGGGATCGACGGACAACTGGACATAAAGAAACAATTCACCAAAGATTTCTTCCTGAACTTCAAATCGAACCTGACCTTTGCTCGCAATACCATCATTGAAAATGACGAACCGATACAGAAATACGCCTATCAGTCGCAGAAAGGGCTATCGATCAGCCAACCATTGGGTCTGATCGCTCTCGGATTTTTCAAAGATCAGGACGACATCGACCGGAGTCCGAAACAATCATTTATGACAATTATACGTCCGGGCGACATCAAATATCAGGATGTTAACAGCGACGGGGTGATTGATTTATACGACCAGGTGCCGATCGGGTATCCCCGTACGCCAGAAATCATGTTCGGATTCGGCGCCACGCTCGTTTATAAAAATTTCGATGCCAGCCTTTTCTTCACCGGTGCTGCGCATACCAGTTTCATTCTTGGTGGCCGGACAATGAGTCCTTTTTACGAAGGCGAATCGAATATCTTGCGGGAATACTACGACAACCGCTGGATTCCGGGCGCCGACAACACGAATGCGAAATACCCCGCCGTTATCAACGAAAACAATGAGAACAACTTCATTCCGGACGTGACTTCCACGTTGTGGCTAAGGAACGGCAATTACCTGCGATTGAAAAATGCGGAAATCGGATATACAGTCCCTCAGCATATCTGCAAATCGTTGAGTATCGCAAGCATCCGGTTTTTCCTCAACGGGATGAATCTGGCCACCTGGGACAAGTTGAAAATCGTTGACCCTGAATCCAACGATGGAGACGGGGACTATCCGATACAACGGAATATCAATGTTGGATTTAATGTCAAGTTTTAATTATGAACGCTATGAACTGGAAAAATATAATTACAATAATCACCGTCGGCATGACTGTATTGGTTAGCTCATGCGCTGATTATCTCGATAAACAACCGAATGAAGACTTAACCCTGGACGACGTGTTTGCCAAACGGGAATATGTAGAACGATTTATGGCTGCTACCTACGCCCACTTATCCAATGAATTGTGGTTCGACTTCTCCTACGGTCGCAATCCTTTTGTAGGCGCTTCGGACGAGATGGAAATGTCGCTGGCAGATGCTTTCAGCCAAGCCATGAACAGCGGATCGTGGAGTCCTGCAAACGTATTGAACGCACGAATCTGGTCGACGGTTTGGGAAGGATCGCGCAAAGTGAACCTGTTCCTGGAAAATATCGACGTGACTCCCATGGATGAAAAGTTGAAACAAGAATGGATCGGCGAAATGAAATTTCTTCGTGCGTACTTCCATTTCCTGGGCATCAGGACGCACGGACCGATCCCGCTTGCCAGGAGGTCGTATGGAGCTAACGAAGATTTCACCACTATCGTCCGCGAACCGCTGGCAGATTGCATCGATTTTATAGTGCAAGAATGTGATGAGTCGGGCGCCTTATTACCTGCCAGCAGAAACTCGGCAGAAATGGGCAAGCCGATTGCCGCTGCTGCCTTGGCCCTGAAATCACGTATTCTGCTGTATGCCGCCAGCCCATTGTTCAACGGCAATGCAAATTATGCCAATTATTTCGATGCGCAGGGGCGCAAACTCTTCCCCGACTATGATGCCAACAAATGGAAAGAGGCCGCAGACGCCTCATTGGAATGTATCAAAGCTTTTGAGGCCGCCGGCGGAGCATTGTATTATGCTGCCAGCGGCGACCCGGTTGACTCTTACTCGGAACTGTTCCTTGAACGCTACAATAAAGAAATTATCTTTACCTCTAACCTGGAATTGAGCGCCGCTTCGGACTGTGAATTGCGAATGACTCCCAACGGCATGGGAGGCGTATCATATTACGCTCCTACCCAGGAGATCGTGGATTCTTATGGTATGGCGGGCACCAACGAATATCCTTTCGTGCTGGATGAAAACGGCGATCCACGTTACAACGATGACGGCAATCCGGTGGTCAATGCCGCTTCGGGTTACAATGACAATTTGGGAAACAAATTTGTTGGCCGCGAACCGCGCTTCTATGCCTCTATCAATTACAACGGAGCGGAATGGCGCGGACGTGTGCTGCAATTTTATTCCGGCGGGCTGGACGGTAAAAAGACTACCGGCGGATACAGCAAGACCGGCTACCTGATGCGTAAGATGTCCAGCCCGAACGTCAATGTAGTGCAAGGCAAATATGAAGTGAAGACCTGGATTCGCTTCCGTTTAGGAGAAATCTACCTGAACTATGCCGAAGCGCTCAACGAAGCGGGAGGCAATACGCCCGACCCCGATGTATTCAAATATGTGAACTTGATTCGCGCCAGGGCGGGAATGCCGAATCTCCCCAACACGCTCAACAAAGACGAGATGCGCATCCGCATCCATATCGAGCGCAAGATAGAGTTGGCTTTTGAAACGCATCGCTATTTCGATTGCCATCGCTGGAAAACGGCTGCTGTCATCGACAATCGGCCTATCCACGGACTGAATATCGATGTATCGGGCAACGATTTTTTCTCTCGTCGCGTGGTGGAAGACCGGGTTTTTGAAGCCCCGAAGCATTATTTATTCCCAATCCCGCAAGACGATATCGCTCGTTCGCAAGGAGCCTTGTTACAAACTCCGGGATGGTAAGAAAAATGAAACAGGACATTTTAAAATCAATTAATTGACGTATGAAAACAATAGTAAAAATAGTTCCATTGATAGTCATCGCAGGTTTACTCTTTTCTTGCGGAGAAACGGTAGACGATCCGATGAAAGATATAGCACAATACAGCAACATCTATTTACGCCAAGCGTACGATTATCCATACCTCGCGCAACTGGATGTGTCGGACGAAGTGCAGACAATATTTTTCAATGCCTGTCTTGGAGGCTATGTCTCGAATAACAACAATATTGCAGTAAACTTTGCTGTTTCGCCCGAATCGGTTGCGGAGTTCAATGCAGCCAACGGCACCAATTATCCGTTACTTTCCGCTGCAAGTTATACGATCGGGCAATCGCAGTGCGTGATTCCGCCCGGCGAACTGAACAGCAGCAAGGTAAACATCAACCTGGTAACCGAAGGCTATCTCATCCCCGGCGAACCACAATTGCTTCCGATCACCATCAGTTCTGTGGATGAGGGATTCACAGTGAATGAAAAACTGAAAACAGTGTATTTTCTCATTTCCGGCACCTATCCACTGGGTGAAGAACCGCCGGTAAAGGTGTTTGACGCCTCCGACAAGACCATCAAGAACCTGTTTATGTTCTACAATTACCTGGTCATTTGCGAGCCGGAAATCAATGGCGGAATCATGCAATACTATGCCTACAATGCCGGAAACGAGACCTTTGATTCCAATATTACCGGAGTTCAATGGTATGGATGGGACGGATTTGATTGGACAATCCCCTATATCGACGCTATACTTGGGCATTATCCCAACGGCGCAGTGATTTACTACAGTTGGGATCGAAACACGGCCATGGTCAATTCCAATCTGGGTACGCTTGTCACCCTGAACGGCTACAGCAAAGTCTTCTCTTCGTTCGATCAACAATGCCTGTTCTGCGTTGATGCGTACGGCAATATGACAGCGCTTCCGGTATTATCCGCCAATTTGGTCGACGCAGCGATCAATATGGGGAGCGGATGGGACGCATACGTTCAGATACTCGCGTATGGCTCCGATCTGCTGGCGATCGACAATGCAGGCAATTTATGGCTGATCCCCGTTGACAATCAGAAAAATGTCGGCGAAAAGAAACAAATCGGCAGCGGATGGAATAAATACAGCATTGTCACCGCTTTTGGCAGCGACCTGCTGGCCTTGGATGCCAACAAGATCTTGTGGAAATATCATTTCGATATCAATGGATTTTGGGATGTAAGTAAATGAAACGAGCATGATGTTCTAACATCCAAGTTGATGACAATAATGACATGCGAGTTCCATACGACCTTTAAAAAAAATATTGACGTATGAAAACACTGCTTATCACTTTCTTGCTGTCAGCAAGCATCGCGGCAGCATCATTGTTTGCGGGAAAGCCTGCTGTATACAGCCCGGACAACGAACCGAATGTAGAGCTGGCAAAACTGTGGTGGCCCGACCAACGGCATGTATGGACGCCCATCGGTTGGAAAGACCATTATTTTCGTTTCAACGTTCTTTACAACGGCGCCATCATGGCCGAACCCTGTCCCAATTGGACGCCCGCTCGCCCGCATGCATTGAAATGGCTCGGACAGGATTTTATGTTGAAACTGATTCCTTCGGCAAACGGCAATCCCGAAGAACTGCCTGCGACGATCACTTCTCAGTGGCGTGTAGATGGCGGACACGGGCTGCAAGGCTGGCGTTTCGACAAGCAGACGCCTGTCTTATGGACGGACTTCCCGTTGCAGGAAGGCTTGGTAGTGCGGCAGGAAGTGTTCGCTCACATCAAAGGCGCGACCGAAGTACAATCCGGCATTGAACCGCTGTATGCCTGGATACGCCTGTCGGTAACGCATGTGGATGCACTCCGCCACCCCGAAAAATTCACCTTCTCGATGCAACTCAGCAGGCTATATTATTTTCATGCACAACGCTATCTGCAAGACGACGGCATTACGGTGGATATCAATCCGGCGTTGGCTCCCTACTCCAAGCAATTGAAAAGCGTAGATTTTAAGCAAAACGACAAAATGGGAATGAATATCCTGGAACCTGACGGCAAAGTGAGGATGACCGTATTGCCTGTAAATGCAGGAAAAGTGATTTTTTCCGAATTTAAAGAAGGCATTTACAACTTAAAAATCGATTTTGCAGCACAAGTGGGTGACCATGTCGATCTCTTACTGCCGATGCTACCCGAATCTTTGGAGGAAATGGAACAGGAGGCAGCCTTGGGATTCGAAAGTGCGCTTGCGCAATCGGAAAATTACTGGAAAACCACACCCGCCACAGCCGCCGAAGTGCACGTTCCGGAAGATTTTTTCAATAAATGGCTTTCACAGAATTTGAAACTCGCCGAAGTAGTGGCGGAAAAAGATTATGTCTCCGGAGAATATACTTTCTTGACGGGTTCGTGGGGTTACGACAACCTGTGGAGCACACCGACTTCTGCTACGGCGCACATGTTGCTCGACCTCATGGGATATTATGAAGCAGTAGACCGACACCTCGAACTCTTCAGGAAAAACCAGGGCACAGTGAAACCACCCGGACCGGCATACGACCTGCATCCCGGATATTTCAGCACACCCAAGCACCTGACGGCTTTTGACTGGCTCACCGATCACGGAGCGATCATGCACGAAGTTTGCACGCATGCGTTGCTGTCTAACAATATGTCATTCATAGAAAAATGGACGGAACCGATCGTCAAGGGATGCGATTTCATCAAAGATATGTGCGCCAAAGAAAATCACGACGGCGTCAAGGGCATGCTTCCGCCCGGCAATGCCACCGACGAGTTGATGCCGGTGCAGGCGGTGTGGAATATGGCTTGGAGCTATAAAGGACTTACTACTGCCGTCCGTTTTTTATACCTTATCAACCATCCCCGTGCAGCGGAATTTGACCATTTTGCGAATGATTTCAGGAAAAGATTCAATGAAGTCTACCACCAGTTGGCGGAAGACGGACAACGTTGGACGGACGCACAAGGCAACAAACGCTATAAACCGCCCACAAACCTCACCCTGCAACCTGCGCCGTACCATTATTTCTCGGATGCCTTTTACCTGGATACAGGCCCGATGATTTTGGTTTGGGCAGGACTGATGGATGCAGACGATCAGATCATGCGCGACATCGTGGATTTTTTCCGAGAAGGGCCAAACAAAAAACTGTACGGCACACGGTTTAATCCCCTTTGTCGACCTTTTCTAGACAGGGAAATTTCTACCTGTGAGCCGTGTTATAGCTGGAATGTGTTCCATTCATGGCAATTGCGGGACAGGAAACATTTCCTGGAAGGGATGTACAGTCTGATGATCGGCGCATCGGCGCAAAACACATATATCGGGTGTGAACATCGCCACGGCATACAGTCGACGCCCATGACGGTAGCTATGGCATTCAACCTCGCCCGACTGTCGGTGATCGACGAGCAGATTGTGAACGGCGAATTGCATTTGTTGCGACTATGCCCCCTGGCTTGGCTGTCTTCGGAAGAAGAGACGGTGTTTGAAAAGATGCCTACGGAATACGGACCCGTCAATCTCCGCTTCAAAAAATCGACTGACGGCAAAACGCTCACCGTTGCTTTCTCCGGCGAATGGAGGGAAAGACCTCAGAAAATCGTGCTGCATCTCCCGCCGCTCCAATCGCTGGAAACCATCATCATCAACGGGAAAAAGCAGGCTGTAAAACATCGCGACAACCTCATCCTGTAACTTGCCACGCGACAGGAAGACGATTTTCTAATTCAACGAGAATCCTCCCCTTTACCTGCCGCTGTATTTTTGAACAATCTGCCGCATCGTATCGAAATGCGCTTCCTGGCTTTGCAACAGTCTGAGTTGCGCGAGGGTGCGTTGCAGGTTGTGTTCCGGATATTGTATTTTATAATAGGTATCCCCGTTGAGATAGTCGGTAAAGAAGCGTACGGTTTGCATATAGCTCAACAATTTAGCGCCAAACGCCAGGTTATCGAGTTCGACGGGCGTCAGGAATGTCGCCTTTCGCAGATACCCTTTCGTATACGCCTCAAAGATTTCCATGTCGACGCCGATATTGTCGAGATTTGCATCATCTTCAGCGCCGGTATTGGCAGCAGTGCGCATGAAATCGCCGAAATCCGAGAGCACAAACCCCGGCATGACGGTATCCAGGTCAACAATGCAGGTGGGTTCGTCATTTTCGTCGAAGAGCATGTTGTTTACTTTCGTATCGCAGTGATTGATGCGTTTCACCAGTCTACCTTCGCGGAAAAGCTGTTGCGGGCGACACATTTCGTCCGCGCGTTTTTCTATTTCCGCCACAATCTGCTGTGTCTTGGCCAGGCGTCCTGCTTTGTTGTCTTCGACGGCATCACGGAATTGTTGCAATCGAAATTCCATGTTATGGAAATCGGGAATGGTCTCGATCAGATGTGTTTTATCGATATCGGAGAGCATGTCCTGGAAATCGCCGAAAGCGACTCCGGCTTTATAGGCCAATTCCGGCGTGATGGCGTCGTAGCCATGGGTGTTTTGGATATAGACATACATCCGCCAATAGTCGTCATCGGCTGTCTGATAGAACAGTTTGCCGTCTTTGGTCGGAATCAGCCGCAGCACCTTCCGGTCGAGGTCTGATACTCCTTTGTCCGCAAGTTTTTTGCGCAGGTGATCGGTCACCAGCTGTATGTTTTGTTGCAATCCCGCTACATCTTTGAAGATATTGGCATTGATCTTTTGTAAAAAGTAGGAAGGATCGTTTGCATTTTTCGCATGTACGATATAGGAGTCGTTGATATGCCCGATCTTGAGTGGCGTGATGTCGGCAATTTCTCCGTTTATCTCAAATTGGGCAGCGATGTTTTTCATACGTCAATAATTGATAGTTATTTTTCTTGTTATTTGGCGAAATTCAGTCCGTTCAACTTGTTCCATTCTCCGCGCGTAAAGTCGGGAATCTCTACCGGTTTTCCACCCGCTTTGACCGATTGTTCGGTCAGTTCTACGAGGCATGACCATTCCGCAGCGTCGTAGACATCCTGGTCGAGCGGCAATCCGTTTCGTAGGCAGTGGATCAGGCGGTAATCCATGATAAAATCCATGCCGCCGTGACCGCCGACCTTTTTGGCATATTCGCCGATTTCCTGAATGAAAGGGTGTTTGTATGTCGTCATCAGCGAGTCGAACTGTGCGGCGGGCACAAAACTGTGCGCCTGGGGTTCGAGGGCAATTCCTTGCACGGGGTATTTCTGTGCAAACCCTTTGGTGCCGCTCAGGATATGATGGCGGTTGTACGGGCGGGGACTGGTCACGTCGTGCTGAATCACGATGGTTTTACCCAGCTCTGTACGGATGATGGTGGTATTCATATCACCGAGCGAATATTCCTGTTGGGCTTCCGGGGAGTCGTCACCGAATTTTTGTTTTGCATATTCAGTCATGCCGAACTGGTTGGTTGAGACGGACACCAGGTAATTCAACTTGTCGCCGCGATGGATATTGAAAGCTTGACAGATGGGGCCCAGTCCGTGTGTGGGATAGGGATTTCCGGTATGTTGTTCGTTGAAGCGTAACCGCCACATATTGACATAATAGGATTTCGATTCGCCTGAACCGTCGAAATTGAGTGAGCGAAGATCGTGGATATAGGCGCCTTCACCGTGCACCAATTCGCCGAATAAGCCTTGTTGCACCATATTGAGGGTATTCAGTTCGAAGAAGTCGTAGCAGCAGTTTTCTAGCATCATGCAGTGTTTTCTTGTTTTTTCAGCCGTATTGACCAAATCCCAACATTCCTGCAGGGTAGTCGCGGCGGGCACTTCCACTGCAACGTGCTTGCCGTGCTGCATGGCGTAAACCGCCATGGGGGTATGTGTGAGCCAGTCGGTACAGATATACACCAGATCGATATCATCGCGTTCACACAGTTGTTTCCAGGCTTCTTGACCGATGTATTCGTCCGCTTTTGGCAGGCTTTTGTCCGCAAGCTGTTTTTGCGCGCGGTCGATATAGTCCTGTTTCAGGTCGCAAAGGGCTTTAATTTCCACGCCTTCGAGGAAAGTGTATCGGTAAACGGCCGATTCCCCGCGATTTCCCAATCCGATAAAACCGATGCGTACAGTTGGGATGGGGTCGACGGCCAGTTTCAGAACGCTTTCCTGTCCTGCCGGACGGTTGCTTTGACTGTTCGCTTGTTTACTTTCGCCGCAGTTTGAGCATATCATGCTCAAGCACAATAGCAAAGATGTAAAATTAACTGTATTTCTCATGTAAATTAAATTATGATTGAATTAAGACTACAAAAATAAAAAATATTATCATTCGTGTCTATCTATAAAGAAAAAAAAGTGGCAGTTATTCATTCATGCTTGGGCAACGGAGTTCGGAATTTCTATATTTGTCGACTTTATAGCAAGACACTGATTATGAGCAGAAATGACATTATTTTCCTCAAAAAAGAAAAAAAAGGCGGTTTATTATTCCTGATTGCAGCTATTTAATAGTGAAAGTTTGTTAAAAATGTGAAAATTATTTTGTTGTTTCGTGTAAAAGCGTATTTTTGCAATTATAAAAACGCAAAAAACCGCATAGATTGGTTTTAATTAACTCTATTACTTGAATTTACGGCATGTTGAAAGAGGAACGCTTTAAGAAGATTATGAAGCAGATCAATCTTCATAATAAAGTATTGTCGATCGATCTCAGTTCGCTGTTGAAGGTATCGGAAGATACTGTCCGCAGAGACCTGAAAGAGTTGGCCGATGCCGATCAGCTGGTTCGGGTGCATGGCGGCGCGGTGAGTAAAACGATGGTCAAGCCTTTCATTTCAGGACAGAGCGTATATGCGCAGGAAGAGAAGCAAACGATAGCAAAAAAAGCGATTGCACTCATCAAAGACGATATGACAATACTGATGGAAGGAGGAACCACCATGTTTGAGATCGCCAACATTATTCCCGACAGTTACAACCTCACCATCTTCACGGTTAGTCCCCAGATCGCAATCGCCTTGTCAGACCACGAGAATGTGAACGTATATACCATCGGTGGCAGGTTGCACAAGAACAGCAATATCCATGTCGGGACGCGCACCATCAATGAACTTTACCGATTACGTTGCGACCTCTGTTTCATGGGTGTAAATGCTTTATCTGTCGAACGCGGACTTACGGACATCGATCTTGATCTTGTGGAAGTCAACAAAGCGATGTTTGAAGTATCGAACAAAAAGGTGTTGATCACCATTTCAGAGAAAATGAATGTTCAAAAGCGTTATCAAATAGCCGATTTGTCCCGTATCGATTACCTGATCACCGAACTGCCCCCCCATGATGAACTGCTGAAGCCTGTTTCACGCAGTTTCCCAAATTTGTGTATACTCTAATATAATTTATTAATTACTTATGTATGAAAAACAAACACCTATTACTTAAAGTATTTTTCGTCACTTTCTGGATGTTGATTTGCAACTTCGGTTTTGCGGAGAATCGAAGAGAAATTGTCGCGGGAAGTGTTTCGGCGCAAAACGAGGGAAAACAACCCTTCGATGTGCAACAGCGCGTAAAAATTTCGGGGCGTGTAGTCGATCAGGACGGGTTTCCCCTGCCCGGCGTGACCATTTTCCTGAAAAGCAGGAAAGATGTAGGCACCATCAGCGATCAGGAAGGGAAATACGCCATTGAGTGCGATTCCAAAGAAACGCTGGTCTATTCTTTCATCGGTTTCAAAACCATTGAAAAAATTGCGGGCGAAGTGGACAAGGTCACCATCACCCTTGAAGAGGAAATCCAGGATGTGGGCGAGGTAACGATTGTCGCCTTCGGTAAACAGAAGAAGGAGAGTGTCGTCAGCTCCATCACCACGATCAACCCTG
The DNA here is from genome assembly GCA_031272075.1 of Dysgonamonadaceae bacterium. Classification (GTDB taxonomy): domain Bacteria; phylum Bacteroidota; class Bacteroidia; order Bacteroidales; family Azobacteroidaceae; genus BNXB01. The sequence goes on along the minus strand of JAISUK010000015.1, from coordinate 65,857 downwards.
CCGAATTGAAGATACCTGCGAGCAACATGACTACGGCGTTTGCGGGGCGCTTGGCAGGCGTGATTGCTTACCAGCGATCGGGCGAACCGGGATTGGACGATGCCCAATTTTTTATTCGTGGAATTACTTCTTTTAGTGCATCGGGAAAAAAAGACCCGCTGATTCTGATTGACGGAATCGAGATGAACGCCACCGACTTGGCCAGGGTTAACCCAGACGACATTGCCTCCTTTTCTGTGATGAAAGATGCCAATTCCGCGGCATTGTACGGCGCTCGCGGTGCAAATGGCGTCATTTTGGTAACCACCAAGGAAGGGGTTGCCGAGCAATTGAATGTGAATGTCAGGGCGGAATTATCCACTTCTGCCAATACCGAGTTGGTGGAATTGGCAGATCCGGTCACCTACATGAAACTGCACAACGAAGCCAGGATCACGCGGTTGGGACGGTTAGACTACGTCTATTCTCCAACGAAGATTTACAATACCGAACGTGGAGGAAACTCACTGATGTACCCCTCGGTAGACTGGTATGATTACCTGATTAAAGACCAGACACTTAACCAACGCATCAATGCCAATATTTCCGGCGGCGGCAAGATGGTGCAGTATTACATTGCCGGCAACATGCAGCACGACACCGGTATTTTGAAAGAAACTCCTGAAAACAGCATCAACAGCAACATTGATGTCACCCGCTTCCAGTTGCGTTCGAATGTGACAATCAAACTGACACCCAAATCAACCGCCATGCTGCGATTCTATGGCACGTTTGATGACTCGCACGGCCCCAAACAAGGAGGTGCGGAAGTATTCAACCTGGCACGAAACGCCACGTCTGTCCGGTTTCAGCCGGTATATCCCAAAGATGACGCCAATCTCTATACCAATCACCTCCTTTTCGGAACCGCCCTCATCTCTGATGGCGTGTACTATACCAACCCATTGGCCGAGGTGGTCAGCGGATATAAAGAATCCAAATCTTCGATGATGCTCGCCCAATTGGAGTTTGAACATCTGTTCGACAGAGCGCTGACAGGATTGTCGATCAGGGGAATACTCAACCTGAAACGTGAGTCGTACTACGACCTGAACCGTTCTTACCGACCCTATTACTACGAACCGGTAACCACCTTGGACGGATCGTATCAGTTGCGTAATTTCAACCCCACCGGAGGATCGGAGTATCTGTCGTATGACTTCGGAAGCAAGACCATCGGAACGAGCATGTATGCCGAATTTCGCGCGGGTTACAACAAGAAATTCTTGGAGAAGCACGACTTGAATCTGCTGTTGGTGACAACGATGCAACAGATTACCAACACCGCCGTCACGACCATCCAGCAGTCGCTTCCGCAACGCAACCTGACGACGGCGGGGAGATTTGCCTACGGCTATAACTCCCGCTATTTCGCCGAGTTCAATTTCGGCTACAACGGAAGCGAGCGCTTTTCCAAAGACAACCGCTTCGGTTTCTTCCCCTCGGTTGGAGCAGGTTGGCTCATTTCGAGCGAATCGTTCATGGATCCGTTGAAGTCGGTGATTAACAACCTGAAGCTCAAAGCGACTTATGGTCTGGTAGGTAATGACCAGATCGGCTCGCTGACCGACCGGTTTTTCTACATGTCGCAGATAGATCTGGAAGCCGCCAGTAGAGGTTTTACTTTCGGCAAGAATTTAGACAATACCAAATCGGGTATCAGCATCAGCCGCTATGCCAACCCGTTGGTTACTTGGGAGGTGGCCAAAAAGTTGAACCTGGGTATTGAGTTAGGCCTTTTCAACGACCTGAGCATCCTGGCCGACTATTTCAGGGAAAGGCGCGAGAATATCCTGCAAACACGGCAGAATGTGCCCAGCACCATGGGATTGGCGGTGATCCCGCAATCTAATCTCGGTATTGCCGAAGGTAAAGGTTTTGAATTTGAAATCAAATACCAGAAATCGTTTACCAACGATATTTACCTGATTGCAAACACCAACTTCACTTATGCCACCAGCAAATATTTGAAATTAGAAGAGCCCGACTATTCCAGCACACCCTGGCGGTCGCAAGTAGGCCAGAAACTCAACCAATATTATGGATATATTGCCGAACGTCTCTTCATCGACGAAGAAGAAGTGCACAACTCTCCTGCACAGAATTTCGGTGATGCCACGGGCACCATGGCCGGAGACATCAAATACAAGGATATCAACGGCGACGACGTGATCAACAGCAAAGATTTGGTGCCGATCGGTTACCCCACTACACCGGAAATCATTTATGGCACCGGCTTCACCTTCGGCATGAAACATTTTGATGTCTCCTGCTTCTTCCAAGGGTCCGCCCGATCGTCGTTCATGCTGGATGTCGCCTCCAATTCACCTTTTCTCAATTACGGACAACGGGCTTTGTTGAAATACATTGCCGACGACCACTGGTCGGAACACGATCGGAGTCTTCATCCTTTCTGGCCGCGTTTGTCGGAAAATGTGATTCTGAACAACTCGCAGAACAGTACCTACTGGCTTCAGGACGGTTCTTTCCTACGCCTGAAAACAGCCGAAGTCGGCTATTCACTGCCCGAAAAGCTGATACGAAGAGCAAGGATAAAAACTTTTCGAGTGTACCTGAGTGGAATCAACCTGGCAGTATGGTCAAAGTTCAAACTTTGGGATCCGGAAATGGCAGGCAATGGCTTGGGCTATCCCCTGCAAAGAGTTTATAATCTTGGTGTAAATATTATTTTCTAATTGACGTATGAAACAGACAATCATAAAAACCATGCTTTTCGCCTTGATTGCGGCCACCACAATCGGCTGCGGCGATTACCTGGACGTCGTGCCCAACAACGTGCCTGAACTTGAACACGCTTTCGCGAACCGGGCAACGGCAGAACGTTTCCTTTTTTCCTGTTATTCCTTTCTTCCCAACCCCACAGCGGAGTGGTATTACCCTGCCTACTTTAACAGTTTGGATGAGTTTGATGTTTCGTTGTTCTATATCAGTACATTCCAAACAACATACACCGGGATCATCGCTTATGGAGGACAAAACTCCGACAGCCCGCTCCAGAATTACTGGTCGGGAGGACGTGGTGGAACAAACCTGTTTTTGGCTCTACGACAATGCAATATCTTCCTGGAAGAAATCCATCATCCGCGTGACATCGATGAAAAAGAAAGAAATCGGTGGATTGCGGAAGTAAAATTCCTGAAAGCGTATTACCATTTTTTCCTGGTACAACTTTACGGCCCCATCGTGCTGGTCAAGGAGAACATCCCGCTGTCGGCGCCGCCGGAAGATACTTGGCTCTATCGTGAGCCGGTGGACGAATGTATCGACTACATCGTGGAACTGCTTGATGAAGCAGCGCCCGATTTGCCCACGATCATCGATAACCCTGTAGACGAACTCGGCAGGATTACCAAGCCTATCGCCCTTGCGGTGAAAGCAAAAGCATTGGCGTGGGCGGCCAGCCCGCTGTTTAACGGCAACACCGATTATGCCGGATGGATTGATTCCCGCGGAAAACAACTGGTACCCCAGGAATACAGCAGAGCAAAATGGCAAAGAGCAGCCACAGCTATCAAAGAAGCCATCGACGTGTGCCACTCGGCAGGAATGGAACTGTATCGCTACGACAAGATGTCGAACGCCAATACCAGCGCCATGAACGACACCCTGGTGAAGGAAATGAGCGTGCGGTATGGCTTGTCGGAAAGGTGGAACAACGGCATTGTATGGTCTGACACCCGACTTACCCACGACCTGCTGCAATTCAGTATCCCCATCATGAAGTCGATTGACTTGGGGAAAATCGTTTGCAGGTTTCATGCCTCTTTCAACATGACCGAGCTGTTCTATACCAACAAAGGCATCCCCATCACCGAAGACCCTGATTGGAACTACGATGCCCGCTACCAGCTGCGGGTATCCACTGTGGAAGCCGGAAACGGGACGCACATCCCCATTGGTGAAAAAACGGTAGCGCTCCATTTCGACCGCGAACCGCGCTTTTACGCCTGCCTGGGGTTCGACCGCGGCTATTTTGAAACCTCCATGCTGACCACCGACAGAGGGAAAACCTTTACCCCATATCTGAAAGCTCGGCTGGGAGATGTTTCAAATTATGAAAAGCCGCTTGCGTATTATATGAAAAAATTGGTATCTTTCGAGTCCAATTCCAATGCCGCCGGCGCTTATGTACTGGATAAATACCTGATACCCCTTATCCGGCTTGCCGACCTCTATTTGCTGTACAGCGAAGCATTGAATGAGGCGTCCGAAACGGATACCCCCGATCCGGAAGTATATGTATGGATCGACAAGGTAAGGGATATCACCGGGCTGCCCGGTGTGGTGGAAGCGTGGAAAAATTCACTCTATCCGACCCGTCCTTTCGATAAAAAAGAAATGCTGAAAATCATTCAGCAGGAACGCATGATCGAGTTTGCCTTTGAAGGCCAACGCTTTTGGGACGTCAGGAGGTGGAAACGAATCGGTGAGTTCTGGACGCTTCCGGGCTATAATTGGAACAACGACGGACGTACCGCCGAAGAGTATTACACGCTGATGCAAATCAGGGAGCCACGCAAAGTCACCGTTAAAGACTATTTGTGGCCAATCAGCCTGAACGACTTACAAATCAATAAAAATCTGGTTCAGACTTATGGATGGTAAGCTACAACAACGAACAAACAAACGCTAATAATATGTTATCATGAAGAATATTAAAATATTTCTGGCATTGTTTTCACTCGCGTGCATCGTGCTCGCGTGTGGTGAAGAAGAAAAAGGAGGCACGGTAAAGCCCTCCGCAATCACCGACTACGAGGTGACGCCCATCAACGGCGGCGCTATCATCACTTATGCGATTCCGAAAGACCCCAACATCATGTGTGTCACAGCGGAATACACCCGAAACGGCGAACCGTACCTGGAACGTTCTTCCGCTTATAATAATTCCCTGCGTGTGGAGGGTTTCAAAACTACCGATCCGGTCACTGTCACCCTCTATACTCAAAATCGCTCGGAAGACCATTCCGACCCGCTTACCATCACGTTTACACCGCTGAAAAGCTTGGTTGACCTTGCGAAAGAATCCTTGGAGTTCACCACCTCTTTCGGAGGATTGAATATGAGTTGGGAAAATATTTCTAATACCGAACTCAACATCCATCTGATGGCCTTTGTAGACGGCGAGATGACAAAAGACGACATCTACTTCTCAACGCTATCGGAGGACAAACGTTCTTATCGCGGCTACGATGCGGTAGAAACTGATTTTGCGATAACCATCGGCGACAAATGGGGAAACATCTCAGATACAGCGCATTACTACACTACCCCGCTGTTTGAGATGGAAGTACCCAAACCTTGGGGCGACATGCGGACGTATGCCATCGGTGACAATACCACCGAATTTCTCGCTACCCATGTCTTCACGAATATTTTCGACGGCAAGATCGGCACCACCGGCTGGCTCTGCATCGCCGGATCGGCAGGCTGTTCGTTCACCCTCGATTTCAAAGAGGTATTTAAACTGAGTCGGTATAAATTCTGGCCAAGTCTGCGATCAGGCATCGTGGGGGATGTTTACGGCAATGTGAACATCACGGAATTTGAAATCTGGGGCTCGGCTGTCTTCGATACCGACAAGCCTGCTTCCTATTGGGCAGACAACGAAGATCCCACCGGCACTTTCAAGGAAGACTGGGAATACTTGGGTTATTTCATCCGCGAACGGCTCGACTTGCAAGGCGCCACCAACGATGAGATTTGGCAAAGAGGGGCGGTCGATGGCGATGAATGGGAGCTGCCTTTGGAACTGGGGCCCGTACGCTACATCCGGTTCTACTGTCGTGCCACCGCCGACGGCAAACCGGTGCCTAACAACTATTGGCAGTTGGGCGAATTGAGTTTCTTTGGATCTAACCGAATTAATTAACCTGTAAATCATGAAAAAGATAATAAACACATTTATATGGACAGTAGCGGTGCTGATCGCCATCATGTTCTGCCGATGCGACGATATGGACGACCTTTATCAAAAATACGTTGACGAAGGCGAGATAACCTACCTGGGAGCTACCGATAGCTTGGAGACCTTTGCAGGGCAAGGCAGGATCAAGTTGAAATGGTATTACAACGCCGACCCCAATATTGAAACGACGGTGATTTATTGGAATAACCGGCAGGACTCCATCGTAAAAAACTTCGTGCGAACCGAAAGAGGCATACAGGCCGATTCTATCATTATCGACAACCTGCCCGAAGGAACGTATGATTTTGAACTGGTAAACAGAAATTCAGCCGGAGAACGGTCTATTTTTTCCACAACACAGGGTGTGTCGTATGGCGATACTTACATCGCCTCGCTGAAAAACAGGACAATCTCCGCATTGAAACTGTTGGCTTACGACAAGGAAACGCAAACGTGCAGTATCGAAATTACCTGGGGGCCGCGCCTCGTAGGATTCATTGGGACGAAAGTTTCGTATAAGAAACGTTCGACCGGTGAGCAAGCGGTAGTCTATGCCAGCGACGACGCCACAACGACCATCATCACCGATGTCGGCGCCCGACTGAATCATCCGGATGATCTACTGCAAATCGCCACCCGGTATTTCGAATCCAACACCATCGACACGCTGGTGACAACTCCAAGGAAAGAGCAGACCTGCGTCTATACAGTCAGCGGAACGCGCTATGAGTACAGCAGCAGCGGGGAACTGACCTCCACCACCCCCTATACCGATTTGATCAAAATCCTGAACCGAGTGGCCGTATTGAACGCTACCGATGCTTACGACTGCAACCGCGTGGCCGATTCCCCCAGCGGCATCGCCAACACCTTGTTCCGACTGGTGTTGAAAGGTGAAGATATAACCATGGAGGGCTATTACAACGGACTGCTGAACACCTTGTCGAACGCCGATGCCAGCAAATACACCGCCGACCAGCAAAAGTTGACGCTGAAGTATAAAATCCTTAAAAGCAACGGGGCTTATTCCATCGTAGAGGAGACATTCTTGCCTCCCAATATCAGTTTCCCCGTTGTTCCGCAAAAAGTATATAGCTTCGGCGCCAACAAAGACGGGATCTTCTTTAGCCGCGAGAACGACTTGCTGCGTGTGGATGCAACAGGCGACATGTGGCTGTATCGTCCCGGAGCGGATAATACATTCGGCGCTCCCACACTGATTACCAGCGGATGGACAGGTTTCAGCTCGATTTTTTACTTGCCCGATAACCGGATTTTCCGATACGATCAGTCGCGTGTCGACGTCATGACCATCGATGATAACTACAATGTACTTGGGCTTGCCGAATACGTCGGCAGCGGATGGACATCTTTGAATATCGACCGGCTAATGCCGTTCAAAGATTTTGCACTGATCATGACGAACACCGACGGCGCATTACGCAGAATAGGCATCAATGCAGCCAATGGGTGGACCACCGGTTTTGTCACCATCATCGCATCAGGATTCAAAAACTACTGGAAAATTGTTCCATACGACAATTTGGTATTGGGCATCGACCAGGTCGGCGATTTATACATGGCGTCATTATCCGACGATTTCGTATTGGGCAGCGCCATGAAGTTGGGCGGCGGATGGAATAAATATATTGATGTCATCAAATGCGGAACGGCGCTGTTGTGTATAGATGCAAACGGCGATTTGTGGCGGTATGATTTTAATCCCGATTTGTCGTGGAACATTGATTAATAATGTAAAATGTAAAATGTATAATTAATATTTAATATTTAATTAGTAATATCATGGATAAAAGACAGTTTTTAAAAACCTCCGCCATTTTGGGCGTGGGGTTAGCAGCAACGCCATCTCTCTCTTTCTGTAGTACCGGTACTGTTGCCAAACCGGCGCTGCTGGGCGGACCGAAAGCGCATCCCGGCGATTTCTCCGGTTGGCCGCTACAAGACAGTACAGAAGAAAAAGCCCTGATGGAAGTGCTGAACAGCGGCGAATGGGGCAGACTGGGAACCGCTGCCGCTACCAAGGGATTTGAACAAGGATACGCTGCCATGTTGGGCGTCCCGCATGTGCTGGGCGTAACCAGCGGCACAAGCGCGCTTTATACCATCTTAGGCGCATTAGGTATTGGTCCGGGCGACGAGGTCATTTTGCCGGTTTATACTTTTATTGCGACTTACAACGTAGTGACGCTCCACTATGCCTTGCCGATCATCGTCGACATCGATCCTGAGAGCATGCAGATTGACCCTGTGGCGATGGAAAAAGCCATTACCCCGCAAACGGCGGCATTGTTGCCGGTACACATTGCCGGTTCGCCGTTCGACGTAGATCGCGTGATGGAAATCGGTAAAAAACACAACCTGCCGGTCGTCGAAGACGCTTGTCAAGCTCACTTGGCCGCGTGGAAAGGCAAAAAAGTGGGATCGTTTGGTATTGCCGGCGCTTTCAGTTTCCAAGCGTCGAAAAATCTCAACTGCGGTGAAGGGGGCGCTATCTCCTGTATGGATGACAATTTTTTCAAGAGTTGTCGGAGTTTCCACCACCAGGGACAAGGAGCCAATACCGCCGCTTTCAGTGCGCCGGGCGAAGGCATACGCGGCACAAACGTCCGCATTACCGAGTTCCAATCCGCAATCCTGAATGCACAGATGACCCGCTTGGAAGCGCAGGCAAAACTGCGGAGCGAAAATGCTGCTTACCTGTCCAAAATGCTCAACGACATACCGGGCATCACCCCTGCCAAGCTCTACAAAGGCACCACCAACAGCGCTTATCACCTCTATATGTTCAAGTACGACAAAACCCGCTTCGACGGGATGGAACTCGACAAGTTTATCGCTGCAATGAATGCAGAAGGCGTACCCTGCGGCACCGGTTACGGCCAGATGAACAAGGACGATTATGTTACCGGACTGGCGAAGAACAAACATTACCTGAAAATATACGGTGAAAAGACGATGAACGAATGGCTGGAACGTAACCACTGCCCCAATAACGACAAAGCGAGTAGCGAGGAAGTGGTGTGGATGTTCCAAACCATGTTGCTGGGTTCAAAAACCGACATGGAGCAGATTGCTGAAGCCATGCGGAAAATCCAGAAATATGCCAAAGAATTGAAGAATACATAATGAATAAATAAAATATTAACGTATGAAACGAGCATGATTTTCAAACATCCAAGTTGATGAAAATAATGACATGCGAGTTCCATACGACCTTTAAAAAATAAATAAATTATTGACGTATGAAAAACACAATATTCCTCATCGGAATAGCGATTGGATTGTGCGCTTGCGGCTCTACGACCTATCAGGTTGGAACTTCGTCCGTAAGCATCGAGCCAACGGATGAAACGATTTCTTTAGCCCTGGCCGGATACGCCGGACCTGCGCTGGGCAGGTTTACCATCACTTGGGACGACCTGGGGTTATTGCCCGATGCCGTCACATTGGCATCGATCGATGACCAACTCTATTTCGCTAACAGCAAAGGAGAATATGCAACGCTGCAAAACGATGACCCCAATACCGCTCAACCGGCGGGGAAGGTTCCTCGGATACTTTCAGCGGTATTTTTCCACGACCGCCTGTATGCGATAACACCTGACGGCAACGTATTGGCTACCGCCGACCCATCGGCGAAAGAATGGGCTAACGTCGGACGACTTGACGGAGCAACAGCCATCGCTGCTTCCGGCACTTACCTCTATGCAGTGGCGAAAAATAAACTGTGGGAAGGAACAGTTTCCGACAAAAATATCGCTTGGCAGCAGAAAGGTGACGCCCAAAATGTGATCAGTCTGACCGGAGACGGGGAGAAACTCTTCGCTGCAACCGCCGACAATTACCTGTTGCAACGCCAACCCAACCAAGCTGAATGGCAACGCATCGGATATAAGAACGGCGAAACCTATACCATCGACGTCAAGCAGGTATTGTATGCCCGTCACAAGCTCTACGCCCTTGCAGCCGACGGCCACCTGTATCGGAGCCGACACAGTACCGAAGGCACGATGTCGGCCAGGGCAATGGCCATCAAAAAAGGAAAATCAACAGTGGTGATTGTCGGCGCGGACGTGTGCGGCCTGGACTATTCTTTCACACAGAGTATCAAACAGGAAATTGCAGAACAACAGGGCATCCCCGCAGAAGCAATCATGATCAACGCTTCACATACCCATTATGTCCCGGTAACGCAAAACTGGCAAACCTGGGGCATCCAATGTCAATATCCCGATAGCACTTACCTCAACAAGGTAGTCCGTGCCGGAATCGTCCGCGCCATCCAGGAAGCGCTCGACAATATGCTGCCTGCCAATCTCTCGTTTGCGCAAGACACCACCGGCATCGGCTGGAACCGGAGTTTGAGCGACGATTTGGCGATTTACGACAACGCGGTACAGGTGTTGCAAGTGACTTCAAAAGACCAGCAACACAAGTCCCTGTTGTTTCTTACAGGCTGCCATCCGGTGTATGCGGATCCTTCATCCGGACATTTCAACATCAGTCCCAACTTCCCCGGATATGCCAAAGACACACTCCAGACAACGGGCTACGAAAACAGCATCTTCTTACAAGGATGCGCCGGCGACATCAATCCCAAGCATCCTTTCAAGGTATCGGGTGGCATGTTGGCCGCCGATGTGCTGAGGGCATTGGCAAAAAAAAACGTTCCGCTCAGTGGGAGCATCAGTTATAAGACAGACTCTATCTGCGTTCCCATCCAGCCATGGACAAAAGAGGAGGTCGTGGCATTTAGAGACAAAAACCTGCCGCTGATGGAGACGGCGCCGGGCGGTGTTCCCAGCGACGGACACGGGCGGGATGTTCGTTGGGCAGACAAAATGTTGAATTATTATGCTACGAACACCATGCCGACATCAATGCCGGTCTACATCCAGGTGTTTGACATCGGCAACTGGCGACTGATCGGCCTCTCGCGTGAAGCAACTACGGAGTATGGTCTCGCAATCAAAAACCTGTGGCCCGAAAAACCCGTTTCGGTAATCGGTTATACCAACGATGTCGCCAGCTACCTGCCTTCCGATCCACACATCAAAGCCAGGGATTACGAAGGCTATGGATCTTTCTTTTGGTACGGACAGCCGACGCAGTTCCCGGAAGGCACATTGAATGTGGTGATAGATAAAGTACGAAACATCAAATAACTAGAAATATCAATAACAATTATTATCTTTGCAGTACATAACAAAAATTAATGGAAAGGATAACAGAACAGCCATCCATCTATCGGCATCTGGAACAGATGTCGATAGATGAGTTAATTACCAATATTAATACAGAGGATCAGAAAGTAGCATTAGCAATCCAAAAGGAACTGCCGAGCATCAGCAGGATGATCTCCGCAATCGAAAAACAGTTGAAAGCAGGCGGACGCATGTTTTATCTCGGATGCGGCAGCGGCGGACGCCTGTCGGTGTTGGACAAAATCGAACTGCCGAATACTTACGGCATTGAAGAAGGTGTCATCAACGTCATTCTTGCAGGCGGCGAAAAAAATCTGGTGCTGGCGCTGGAAGAAATGGAAGACGATCTGGAGGACGCGTGGAATCAAATGCAAACATTCAAAGTGACTGAAAAAGATTTCGTGATAGGCATATCCGCCAGCGGCACAACGCCGTTTGTGCTGGCTGGACTGAAGAAATGTCGCGAATTCCATATTCCCTGCGGATGCATCGTCAGTAACCCCAATTCGCCCATTGCAGCCATGTCGGACTACCCGGTGGAAGTGATCACCGGCCCTGAGTTCGTTACCGGAAGTACACGCATGAAATGCGGAACCGCCCAAAAAATGCTTTTCGACATGATCAGCACAACCGTACTGATCAGGCTGGGAAGGGTGGAAGACAACAACATGGTGAATGTCCGCCTTATCAACAATAAAGTAGTGGAACGCAGTGTGAATATGATTATGAAATTATCCGGACTGACTGATCACGAGCAGGTAAAAGCGTTGCTGCTGAAATGCGGAAACGTAAAAAAATCCATGAATTACATCCAAACCAATCACGTGTCATGATACTGATTGCTGACAGCGGCGGAAGCAAGACTTCCTGGTGCTTGATTGACGAGGCCGGAAAAACCACGGAATTTACTACCGAAGGTTACAACCCCTGCTACACCGGCAGCGACAAACTGCCGGAGATGTTGCAACCGAATCTCCCGCCGGATTTTGACTTGTCGTCCGTCACGACGGTAGCCTTCTATGGTGCAGGCGTGTATGACGACAACCATGAGGTGGTGGTGAAAGCCATCCGTTCGGTATTTCCCAATGCAGCGATAGAGGCTGCGATGGACTTAGTCGGCTCGGCGCGGTCATTATTGGGGCGTCACAGCGGTTTTGCGGCAATCCTCGGCACGGGCACCAATTCCTGCATCTACGACGGACAGAAAATCACCCATTACATCGACTCGCTCGGCTTCCTGCTGGGCGATGAGGGCAGTGGTGCCTACATGGGCAAGAAACTGATCGGCGAATACATCCGAGGGTATATGCCTGAAGCGGTACAACAAGTTTTCCGCGATACCTACCGGCTCACCAACGACGAGTTGATCATCCAGCTTTACGGGCATCCGACGCCTAACAGCTATTGCGCTTCTTTCACCCGTTTCCTGACAGGCCCGCTTGCCGGACACGACTATCTGGAACAACACATCATCCGCGATTCTTTTCGCGACTTTTTCCGCAATATCGTGAGCCGCTATCCCGATTATTCCAGCTACACTTTCAACTGTGTAGGTTCTATCGGATGGATTTTCCGCAACGCACTGTCGGAGGTGGCGCAGGAGTTCCGAATGAAGATCGGAAACATCATTCAAAGTCCGATAGAAGGATTGGTGCGATATCATCGCGAAAGCCTTGTATAAAACGAATACTTCATAAATCTATGAAACGAGCATGATTTTCAAACATCCAAGTTGATGACAATAATGACATGCGAATTCCATACGACCTTTTAAAAACAAATTATTGACGATGAAACAACCCAAACTCCCTGTTTATTTTTTTCCATTGATTATCATCGCACTGTCGTTTTTCGTGATCGGCTTTGGCGTGGGAATCAACGGTATTATGGTGCCCATTCTGGAATCGACGTTCTCGTTGAGTAAGGGCGCTTCCTATCTGATCCTGACCGCCACTTTTTCAGCGTTCCTGCTCTTCGGCGCGCCCTCCGGGCAGGTTGTCAAAAAATACGGTTACAAAAAATCGCTCGTCGCCGCTCTGCTGATCATGAGTCTCGGCGTGTTGATGTTTATTCCTTCTGCCCTGTTAAGTCCATCCATTTCAGGATTTTATTTATTTCTGGCAGCTTCTTTTGTCGGCGGAATAGGCAATACATTGTTGCAAACAGCCATCAATCCTTATGTAACGATCTGCGGGCCAACAGAAAAAGCCGCGCAACGTATGTGCCTCATGGGAATAATGAACCAGTCGGCCTGGTATTTGGGACCTGTATTCCTGAGCCTGTTTATTGATGTCAAACAACCGGAACTGGATCAGGCGGCAGTGCCTTTCGGACTGGCGGGCGGCATCATCGCACTGTTTGCGCTCATCATGATTTTCGTCTCGCTTCCGGAGGTGAAAGCCGAAGGAGAAAGCGAATCGCAAGAGACTGAAGATGAAGATATTATCGAAGCAAACAGGAAGAAAAGCGTCTGGCATTTTCCACACCTGATCATGGGAATGGTCGCTTTGTTCTTGTATGTCGGAGTAGAAACGCTGCCGATGGCTTCGGTGATTGATTTTGCCAAATCGATCGGGATGGAATCTCCGGTACAATATGCCGCTTTCGGGCCTTTGGGAATGATTACCGGCTACATTGTGAGTATTTTTGTCCTTCAGCTGATTCCACAAAATAGAGCCTTGGTCATCTTCCTGTCGATAGCGCTGGCGACTTCCGTCATCATGGCGTTTCTTCCCCCGCAGATCGCTATCTATTGCCTGTCGGGATTGGGTTTCGCCCATTCCATCATGTGGGGTGCGATCTGGGCGCTGACCATCACCCGACTGGGGAAGTTCACCAAACCCGGAGCCGCATTGATGGTGGTTGCCATTGTAGGTGGAGCCGCGCTGCCGCTGTTGTTCGGGTTACTGCTGGACGCTTTCAAGACCGGCGCTACCGCTACGCCCGCCGACTTTCGTATGGCGTATCTGATTTTTATCCCTTGCTACCTCTATATATTGTTTTACGCAGTTTTCGGCCATAAAATCGGATCCAAGCGCGCTTGATTACGGCTGGATTTTTGATATTGATTAATCGGGATTAATCCATGCGGCGCTTATAATCGTCATAGTCGAAACGGCGCAGCATTTCGAGTGTCCCGTCGGTCTTCAGCAGTGCGATGTCGGGATGGGGAACGCCGTTGAACATGGTGGTCTTGACGATCGTGTAATGGATCATGTCTTCAAAGATGATGCGGTCGCCTATTTTCAGCGGGACCTCGAACGACCAGTCGCCCATGAAGTCGCCGCTCAGGCAGGAATTGCCGCCGATACGATACGTCGGTTTGCCGGGCACGGGTTGTTGGAAAGCGCCGCGTATCGCCGGCTGATAGGGCATCTCCAGACAGTCGGGCATGTGACAGGTGAATGAAACATCCACGATGGCGGTGCAGATACCATTATTTTCCACAATATCCACTACCGAAGACACCAGACTTCCCGTTTCCCACAAAAAAGCGCTGCCTGGTTCCAGGATCACTTCCAGATGTGGATATCTGCAACGAAAGTCCAACAGCAACCGAATCAGGTGTTCGGTATCGTAGCCGTTGCGGGTCATCAGGTGACCGCCGCCCATGTTGAGCCATCGGATCAATTGCAGCTGTTTGCCGAATTGCCGTTCCACGCGAATCAACACCTTCTCCAGATCGTCGGAAGACGATTCGCAGAGCGTATGGAAATGCAGTCCTTCGATCCCTTCGGGCAGCCGGTCGCCCAATAATGAAGCGGAGATTCCCAGGCGCGAGCCGGGCGTGCAGGGATTGTAGATCGCTGTTTTCACATTGGAATATTCCGGATTGATGCGTAATCCGCAGGAAATTTTCTTCGGATATTGCCGGATGCGGGGGTAGAAGCGTTCAAATTGTGAAAGAGAATTGAATGTGATGTGGCTGCTGTATTTCATGATGTCCGAAAAACCGTCGTCAGTGTAGGCAGGCGAATAAGTATGCGCCGGATGCTTCATTTCTTCATAAGCCAGTCGCGCTTCGAAAGGAGAACTGGCGGTGGCGTAAGGGATGTATTCGCGGATGATCGGGAACGCTTTCCACAATGCAAAGGCCTTGAATGCCAAGATGATGGTGACTCCGGCACGCTCTTTTACCGCTTTAATCAGCGCGAGATTTCGTCGAAGCGGCGCTTCTTCCAGCACATAACACGGCGTTTTTATTTGATTCGGATACTTCATTTGATTACCTTGAATCTTGCAAATTTAAGCAATAAATTTTTTCTGCCGAAATTCTCAAATTCTACCGTTGCCTTGGCACTCTCATCGATGCCCTCAAAAGCCACTATTTTCCCAATGCCAAATCGTTCGTGCATGATCTTATCGTTCACATGCAAGTCATTTGGAGCAAATTGAACGGAACCGGGGATTGCTGCGGACGTAGCGGAAGGCGGCAGCGAGACTTTTTCGATGGGCGTCAACCGGCGAACGGTCGGCGCCGTCGATCTAAACGCGGAAGCGCGTGTCGGCGTTTCTTCCAAGAGAAAACCCGACGAAAACGAATCTTTCGGCTCAAAATTGGATGGCAGTTTCAGATAAGCCTTGTCGATGTCACGGATGAAGCGGCTGGGTTTGCACACACGCGACATGCCGTTGTGGAAACGGGATTTGGCATAACACAAGATGCAATTCTCTTCTGCGCGCGTGAGGGCTACATAGAATAAGCGCCGCTCTTCTTCAATCTCGCTTTCACTGTTATTGCTGAGTTGCGAAGGAAACAATTCCTCTTCAAGGCCTACCACGAACACATTCTTAAATTCCAGCCCTTTGGCAGAATGAACCGTCATCAATACCACACGTTCTGCAGATTCATCCTGGTCTGTATCCTGGTCTGTCATAAGTGAAATCTCCGCCAGAAAATCGGATAATTTCACATCTTCAAGTCCCTGCTCCTGTCTGCTTGAAACAAATTCGTGCAAGCTATTGATCAATTCCTCGATATTCTGGACACGGCTCAATCCCTCTGGAGTCTTATCGCGATACAGTTCTTCGGCGATTCCTGCCCGGTTTACGACCAGTTTTCCCAATTCATAGGCATCCATCGTTTTGTTCGATTCCATAAAATCTCCAATCAAGGATTTGAAGATGTTCAATTTATTGATCACGCCGTTGTTTACCGGCAGGTTGTAAGCCAACGGATCGGAAATAATTCTCCACAGGCTCACGCCGTGCGTAGTAGCGCTGGAAATAATTTTTCCTACTGTGGTGTCGCCGATGCCGCGTATCGGGTAATTGATAATCCGTTTGAATGCCTCTTCGTCGTTCGGATTGCACACGATTCGATAATAGGCGATAATGTCTTTGATTTCCTTTCTTTGAAAAAACGAGAGGCCGCCGTAGATTCGGTAAGGGATGTTGCGTTTGCGCAATGCTTCTTCAAAAATCCGGCTTTGGGCATTTGTTCGGTAAAGGATAGCGAAATCGGTATATGGAAGATGTTGCAGCATGCGCATTTCCGCAATTCTTCCGGCCACGATCGAACCTTCTTCCAGGTCGGAATAAGCGCCGATGACCTGAATCTTGTCTCCATGTTGTCTGGTCGAGAAAATGGTTTTGGGTATCTGTTCCTTGTTTTTATGTATCAATGAATTAGCCGCATTGACGATGGTCTGTGTCGAACGGTAATTCTGTTCCAGTTTGAATAATCGACTTTCCGGGTAAATGTTCATAAAATTCAGGATATTGCCGATATTCGCACCGCGAAACGAGTAGATACTCTGGGCATCGTCGCCAACAACACAGATCCGGCGGTGTTCTTCCGCCAATTGCAGCATAATCTCGTGCTGTGCGGAATTGGTGTCCTGGTATTCGTCTACCATGATAAACCGAAACTGATTGCGGTAGCGAGCGATCACATCCGGAAAGTCACGGAATAACAGATAAGTATACAGCAGCAAGTCGTCGAAATCCATCACGCCGGAGATGCGGCAGCGGTTACAGTAAATGGAATAGATGTCACGGGTAGCCGGTCGATTGCAACGGATATCCGTCGTATTCAGTTCATAATCGACCGCATATTGATCCGGAGTAATCAGTGCATTTTTCACTTTGGAGATCCGCGCTTGGACAGTCGCCGGTTTATAGAGCTTGTCATCCAATTTCAGTTCCTTGATAATCGCCTTGATGAGATTCCGGGAATCCTGACTGTCGTAAATAGTGAAATCGGAACGAAAGCCGATTTTGTCCGCTTCGCGCCGCAGGATTCTGGAAAAGATGGAATGGAAAGTCCCCATCTGCAATCGCCAAGCGATATCTGCTCCCACCAGCGTCGCGATACGGTTTTTCATTTCCCGCGCCGCTTTGTTGGTGAAAGTCAACGCCAGGATATTGTACGGCGCGATTCCGTTCTTCAGCAGATAGGCAATCTTGTAGGTCAATACGCGGGTTTTACCGGAACCCGCACCGGCAATCACCAACGAAGGGCCGTCGTTGTAAACGACGGCTTTGTGCTGGCTTTCATTTAATTCTTTCAAAAAATCTTCCACGCGAACTAACCGTTATCAACAGATCGAATTTAGAGTACGGCGACGGCTTCGATCTCCACCAGTCCGTTTTTGGGCAGCGATTTGACGGCGATCGTTGAGCGCGCAGGGAATGGTTCTTGAAAATACTCGGCATACACGCCATTCATGGCGGCGAAATCTGCCATATCCGCTAAGAATACAGTGGTCTTGACAACCTGATTCAGCGATGCTCCGGCAGCTTCCAGGATGGCGATGAGGTTCCGAAATGCCTGGTGTGTTTGCGCTGTGATGCCGCCTTCCGCCAGGTTGCCGGTGGCAGTATCGATGCCCAACTGTCCGGAGGTATAAATGACGGATCCGGTTTTTATCGCCTGGCTGTAAGGGCCGATTGCCGCAGGCGCATTGTGAGTTGAAATGACTTGTATCATAGTTATACAAATGTTATTAAGCAGGTAAAGTTACTATTATTTATCGATGGGGCAAAATTGCCGACCGTTGCCTCACCACTTCATATACCAACACGGCGGTCGCCGCCGATACATTCAAAGAAGCAATGGTTCCGGCGACAGGAATCCGGACAAGTTCATCACATTGGCGTAAATGCTCTGCTGCAATACCGAGATCTTCGCTGCCCAGCACAAACGCGACCGGGACGCAATAGTCTACGGCGGTATATTCCTGCGCCGCTTTTTCAGTCGCTGCCACCACCTTGATGCCACTGTCTTTCAAGAACCGGATTGCATTGCGGATGCTCGATTCTTTACATACCGGCAGTGAATGCAACGCGCCCGCAGAAGTCTTTATCGCATCGGCATTTACCGACACGCTGTTATGTGAAGGAATCACCAGCGCATCCACTCCGGCACATTCGCACGAACGGGCGATCGCACCGAAATTGCGGACGTCTGTGATGCCATCCAGCAAAACGAGAAACGGGTCTTTCCCCGCTTCGTATATGCCCGGCACAATGGCTTCAATCGTTTGATAGGTTACTGCGGAAATAAATGCAATGGCGCCCTGATGATTCTTTCGCGTCAGCCGGTCTAATTTTTCCTGCGGAACCCGCTGAAGCGGAATATTCGTATTCTTGACGAGTTGGAAGAGTTCATGCGACAATTCTCCCTGGAAACTCTTTTTCAGCAATATTTTGTCGATCTCTTTTCCTGCCCGGATGGCTTCGATGATGGCACGGGTGCCAAAGATCATTTCGTTTTCTTTCATACGTCAATATTTACTTTTCAACAATTCCTTTGCATTGGCCAGCGCAGCTTCCGACAGTTCCGAACCGCTGAGCATCGACGCGATTTCCCTGACGCGTTCTTCCTCCGAAAGCGCACGGATATGCGTTTCTGTGGCATTTCCCATTTCATCTTTGTAGACGAAATAATGCTTCTCGCCCTTGGCAGCAATTTGGGGCAAGTGTGTGATGGCAATCACCTGAATCTTCCGTCCGAGTGCATGCATGATTCCGCCCATTCGGTCGGCAATCTCGCCGGATACGCCGGTATCGATTTCATCAAAGATGATGGTTGGAAGCTCCATGGCGCCAGCGATCAATACTTTGATACACAGCATCAGTCTTGAGATTTCCCCACCGGAAGCCGTCTCGGATACCGGTTTCAACGGCATGTCTTTATTCGCAGAGAACAAGTATTCTACGTCATCCATTCCCGACTCGTCCGGCGCCGACTTCGGTGTCAACAGGCAACGGAATTTCACGTAGGGCATCCCCAGCGTTTTGGCTTTCGCTACCAATTCCATTTCGAGCGTGGCCGCCGCTTTTTGTCTGGATTGCGAGATCGACTCTGCCAAGGCCAGCGTCTGCTCATACAGTGCGTCTAATTGCTTCTGTAAAGTCTCCAGTTCGCTATCCAGGTTATGGATCGACTGCAGTTTATTTTCCATTTCCGACAGCAAAGTGATCAATGCTTCGGTAGAGCTGACTTTGTGTTTCTGTTGCAGCGAATACAACTGATCGAGTCGCTCGTTGACTGTTTGCAGGCGTTCGGGGCTAAATTCCAGGTCTTCTTGCAGCGAAGCGGTTTCCAGCGCCAAGTCTTTCAAATCCAGGTAAGCCGACTGCAACCGTTCGGACAATTCTTTGGCAGGAGCAAAGATCTGTTTGAGTGACAGGGCGGTGTCCGTACCGTTTTTCAGCGAGCGCACCACCCCCTGCTCGTCGTCCGACAACATCCGGTCAATCTTGAACAGTCCGTTTTTGATTTCTTCGATGTGCAACAAAGTCCGCGCTTCCTCTTCGAGCAGTTGTTGTTCGCCTTCTTTCAGTCTCGCTTCTTGCAATTGCGTACACTGGAATTGCAGGTATTCTTCGTCGGCGCTATTTTTCGCCGCTTCCTCCTTAAGTCGGTTCAACTGTCGGCGAATCGTGATGTAATTCCGATACGCTTCCCCGTATTCCGCTTTCAGGGATTTGTTTCCTGCCAGTGCGTCGAGCGCGTGCAATTGAAACAAATCGTCATTCAACATCAGGTGCTGATGCTGGGAGTGGATATCAATCAAACGAATTCCCAGTTCTTTCAGGTCATTCAGACTAACAGGCGTATCATTGATAAAAGCCCGTGACTTCCCCGAATCCCATATTTCGCGACGGACGATACATTGTCTGGCATCGTATTCGAGTTCTCTCTCTGTAAAATAGCTTTCCAAATCATACGCCGACAAATCAAATATCCCTTCTATCAGACATTTATTTGCACCCTGCCGGATGGATTTACTGTCCGCACGTTGGCCGAGTATCAGGGACAAAGCGCCCAGAATAATGGATTTTCCGGCGCCAGTCTCTCCGGTAAGCACAGAAAATCCATTGGTAAACGATATCTCCAGATCAGAGATCAATGCATAGTTTTGGATGGATAACGAAATCAGCATGATGTGATCAGTCCTCCTTGATTAATTTGTCCGCAATCATTTTGTCTTCCAGCATCTTGATAAAGTATCCACCGACTACCGACCGTGCCTGGAATCCCCGTTGTTCGGGCTTGTCTGTCCAGTACCAGTCGGTCATGGGGACACGAGTCACCGTTTCATTCATAAACTTATGTATTGGTGCGATAAACTGTTGGAAAGTTGCCTGGTCGGGCGACAGCGTAGCGGTCCAGACAATCCAGTCGGATTTGGTATAGGCTTTCCGGTTATCCAACGGCAGACCATAATTATTCTGTTTGGTGAGGTAATACGGAATCTCTTTTTCGGTCACCTCTTTCGGGAAGATATTCATCCGTAGTAGTTTATCCCACACCAGGTTGTATTTCTGACTCCAGGTGCCCGGTTGATCGAAAGTCAGGCGATAGTGATCGCCGTCGTCCGCCATTTGCATCCAGGTCTTCGCCATCGTCTTCGCATAATCGAAATATTTTTCCGCCGTTTCTTTTTTATTCAACATCGCCGCCAGCCGCGCATAAGAAGCGATTCCGATGATGGCTTTTACCGACAGGTTTGTGTTGTGGGCAAAATGTCCGGCGAAGTCATCCGTACACAATTGGTTTTCGGGATCCAATCCTTTCTCCAGCAAGTAATTCGCCCAGACTGTCAACGTTTCCCAGTGCTTTTCGGCATAATCGGCATTTCCTTCCATCACAGCAATGGCAGCCGTCAGGATCAGCATGTTACCACTCTCTTCCACCGGCATGTCTCCTCCGTAGGTTTGTCCGTTGGCAAGCGGGTAAGTGCCCACATCATGTGCGGCAAACGGCTTTGTCCATTTTCCGCTCTCGCTGTAATAAAAAATGTGATTGAGCGTTCCTTTTGCCAGTTCCGGATTATATAACAGGAACAACGGCGCCGAAGGATAGGAAATATCGACGGTACCGATGGATCCGTTGCTGAAATTTTCTTTCGACAGGAAGAGCAAGTCGCCATTGGGAGCGACCACCAGTTTGTGAGCTGCGATGGCCTGTCGATAGGCCAATGCGCACAATTCCGCATATTCTTTTCCTCCCGACTTTGTGGCATCGTTCATCAACTGGACGTCAAACCGGTCACATGCTTTTTTCAAGTCAAGGTATTCTTCCGCTGCGGATTGGAATACGGAGAAGATATCCTTATTCCCTTCGCGATTCCAATATGGACGCAAATTTTCTTCAAAATATTGGATGGAATAAATATCGTCATATCCCAGCATGAAATAACCCTGTACCGGTTTGTTCACCTGTCCGAGCGTGCAACTCAACGCCAGGTTGTTTTGTTCTTCCGGTGAAGCGGGGATTGGCACATCAAGCGTACCGTCGGCAACAAACGCCGAACGCATCGCATAACTGTCGCCGGAAGCGGAAGCGGCATTCTGCTTATTGGCGCACAGATAGAAATGCCCCCAGTCGATGCGGACATCATCTCCTTTCTTCCCCAGAATGGTTTGCGACTTGCTGCCGGTCTTGAGGAACAGGCAATCGCCTTTTTCGATGATTTCGCTCTGGCTTTCCTGATTCGGTTTATCCAAAGCCCAAGCTGTACCGGCTTCGAGGTACAGTTCTACGAGGTGCGAAGCGCCATCGTTGGATTTCACTTCGTAGGAGATATAATTGACCGGTCGCGACAGCACTTCCAGGTTGTCCATCAACAAGGGAGCGGTGAACGTCAGCGTCAAGTCGACCGGACCGCAGGCGAAAGCATAGATCGTTTGTGTCGGCAACACATTGGCATATTTCTGGATAGCCGTATTTTCCAGGTTGTGTTGCAGCGGGAGTTCTACCGAGAGGCCGAAGTCGAGCAAAGCGTTGCCGCCCCTGTTCCAACAATGCGCGGCAATCAGGTTTTCTCCCTGTTTCAAGGTTTGCACCACTTCGTCGGGCAGTTTGATGAGCACGTTTTTTTTGCAGGCATTTCCGGTATTCACCACTTCGATGCCATTGATATACACCTCAATATCGTCGTCGTGAGAATATTCAAGGAAGACGGTTTTGCCCGACAGGTCTTCCTCCAGCACAATATTTCTGCGCACCCAGATATGTTGCGTAGGCCAAACGGTTTTTGCCGTCGGCTCATTATGCGGCGTACCGAAGGCGGCAGGGCCGGATTTCCAACGTGAATCATTGAATTTCAATTCTTTCCAGTTATCGCCGGGCTTTTCAAACACATATTTTCCTTCCCAGGGTGCCTGTTCCGACGTTTTTATCACCGGCATTGTCCTGACATCTTCCGTTCCCATAAAGCGATAGGCAGTTCCGTCTACGCGGATGGCGCCGACGAGTGGGAACGGCTTGCCTGTCCAGTGTGTCACTTGGGTGTCGTACAATACATCGCCGAACGACCAAGCGCTGGTGTAGGGATCGATTGTTACCAGCGGATAAGCCGGAGCGCGCAATGTATTCATTATCATACGACTGCTTTCTGTCCCGCAGCCGGTTACGATTGTTATCAACATGATTAGCGATAAGATCTTTCTCATTTCAGTGTATTTAAGTGGTTGTTAATATTGATTCATGAATAATGTCGTTATTTCGGGGAGGGAATCACCATGCAACGTTTCGCCCATTGTTCATACTGTAATAGCAATTCGTTCACTTTGTCCGGATAGCGGTCGGCCAGGTCGTGCATCTCGGTGCGGTCATTTTTCAGGTCGTAGAGTTCCCATTTCCCTTTATCGCCTGCCTGGATGATCTTCCATCCGTCGTTGCTGTAAAGCGCTTTTTCGCCGAAATGCTCGAAACCAAGCTCCGAATGTCCTTTGCGAGCGCCTTTGGTGAGTATCGGCACCAGACTCAAGCCTTCGAGCGGAATGATACTGTTGCCATTGTATTCCTTCGGATATTTCGCACCCGCGACGTCAATACAGGTCGCCAGGATGTCCATCACATGCCCAGCCTGTGCGGTGATGCCGCCTTTGGGTTGTTTAATCCCTTTGGGCCAGTGGGCGATCATCGGGGTACAGATCCCTCCTTCGTAACTTTTTCCTTTCCAGAAACGGAAAGGGGTGTTGGCCACGTTTGCCCAGCGTGGACCGACCGAAGCGTAGGTATTTTGCGGGCCGGGCAACACTTCTTTGTTGCGGGGATAAATCATCCGATCGCCGTTGCGCAACTCTGCCGGACGATCGTTCTCTCCTTCCGAATAAAGTTGGCAGTTTTCGCTGCTGCATCCGTTATCGGAAAGGAACAGTATCAACGTATTGTCGAGTTCGCCGTTGCTTTCAAGCGTTTGCAACACTCGGCCAATTTCGGTGTCTACACGATCGATCATGGCCGCATGAACCGCCATGGCGCGGGCATCCCATTCCTGCGTGGCATCTTCTTCCCAAGGATCGCTGAAATGCCGCGGGGTCAGGAAATCGTCCGCATCGCCGAAAATACCCAACTTTTTTATTCTGTCATAACGGGCGTCGCGAATCTTTTCCCATCCCACCTTGTAGGTGTCTTCATATTTTTTGATGTCCTCGGGAAGCGCATGCAGCGGCCAGTGTGGGGCATGGTAGGCCAGGTACATGAAAAACGGTTTTCCGTCCTGTTTCTCAAAATGATTGAGATAGGCCACCGCACTGTCGGTCAAGGCTATTGTATCATAAAACCCGTCCGGCACCGAATCCACAGGCGTGATGCCATCCACCAGGCTGAACGGATCGAAATAGTCTATCACGCCGTAGATCGTTCCGAAGAATCGATCGAAGCCCCTGTTTACGGGATAATTGTCTAAATGAGTAAATTCGTCGTGCCTGACCTGATGCGCCAACCATTGACGCTGGTCGTCACGCAACGGCGTTTCGGCGACATGCCATTTGCCGATCATGCCTGTCTGATAACCTGCCGATTTCAATACTTCGGCAATCGTCACGGCATTGTGCGACATATTGCCGCGATAACCGGGCAATTGATCGTCGAAAGTCATCCTCCCAACTCCTGCCTGATGCTGATAGAGACCGGTGAGTAACGATGCGCGGGTAGGACAGCTCTTGCCGCAGTTGTAGAAATGCGAAAAGCGCAATCCGTCGGCTGCCAGCCGGTCGAGATTCGGTGTGTGGATTTCGCCCCCATAGCATCCCAAGTCGGAGTAACCCATATCATCCACCAGGATGACAATGATATTGGGGCGTTCGGGTTTCTTGGCTTGAGCGCAGACGGAGGTGCCGAGCAGAATCCCGATCGTGGTGTTTGTTGATAGTGTCTGAAGTTTCATATTTGTGATCATTAATAAATTATTTCTTTAATGGTTCCAATTGACTTGACATGGTGGGATAAATCTTGCGAAGCAAGTCGTAAACGGTTTTCTTCTCTTCCGCAGTCGCCTTGCTCGATAATGCCACGATCTCACTTAATTTACTGTCGGCAAGGAGTTGTAAAACGACGGAGGCCGAACGAGCGCTGCGGATTTCATCCAGCACGGGGAGGGCGTTCAGGATGGTTGTCCGCGCCCTGTCGGGATTAGCCGCCATCTCGTCCATGCCTTTCCGGTGGTAGGTATACCAGAAATCGCGAAAAGCGCTGATGGCCTCATCGGTATAGGCGGTAATGATCCCATGCCGGTTGTTGGGCTTGTCGAAAGCCGTCCATCCTGTCCATGAAGAGATTCCCTGCGCTTGCATGGCGATGCTTTGTGCTTGCCGGTAGAAAACCGAACCACCGTTGGGAGAAAAACTGTCGAAATCCAGCGCCAATATCAGGTTGGCATAGAAAGCAATCGTCGCCACCAGGTTGTTGTCAATGCGTGTAGCGACAAATTCTACCGGCGAATTTTCCATGTATTCAAAATCCAGCTGCACATCCCTGAAATTGATCAGCAGGGTCGAATAGGAAGAATTGTATACCGGACGTCGCGCCTGAACCAGCAATTCCGCCGTGAAATAGTCATTGTTTTCATTTGCCGTCTGGATGGTAATGGCAAAAGAACAGTCGATCCGTTCATTCGCCAGAAATGAAATCGTACTCCATTTCTGGTTGTTGATAAGGTCCGTCAAAGCATTCTGCAAGGTGGTATACACGTTTTTATTCGTTCCTTGTATCTTGTCGCTGTTGACAGTCACTTTGGCATTCAATTCCTGGGCATGGATGGTGCACATAAAGGAAAATACCGTAATAAACAGGATAATTAAACGTTTTATCATATTCTCTTACCAATTTCTTCTATAATATCATTCGCGACTTCCTGTTTGGATTTCAAAGGAAATTCCTTTTTTTCTCCCGAAGCGGCAATGAGCGTTATCTTGTTCGTATCTGTTTTGAATCCTGCACCTTCATCCTTCAAAGAATTGAGGACGATGAGATCCAGGTTTTTCTTCCGCAATTTCTCCTGCGCGTTGGCTTCCGCGTGGTCTGTTTCGAGCGCAAAACCGACCAGCAGTTGATCGGAGCGTTTCTGTCGCCCCAATGCGGCAGCGATGTCGGGATTCGCCACCAGTTCAATGTTCAGCGGACGGTCGCCATCCCTTTTAATCTTCTCTGTAGCAACCTGCGCAGGCCTGAAATCTGCCACCGCCGCACAAAGGATGGCAACAGCGGTTTCGGGAAAACGGCTGACTGCCGCATCGTACATTTCTTCTGCCGACTCCACATCAATACGTTCGATAAGCGGATGCGAGTAGTGCATGGCAACAGGTCCGGCGATCAGAATCACCGATGCGCCGCGCATGACACAGGCTTTTGCCAGTGCGAATCCCATTTTCCCGGAAGAATGATTCCCCAGGAAGCGTACGGGATCCAATTTTTCATACGTAGGTCCTACGGTGATCAGTATTTTTTTTTTTGAAAACGGCGTTTCCGAAAAAAACAATTCCAGCTGACGCACAATCTCGTCCGGTTCTTCCATCCGGCCTTTCCCTTCCAGTGTGCTGGCAAGGAAGCCCGTAGCCGGTTCGATGATATGATTGCCGTAGGATTTCAACAACTCCAGGTTTCGTTGCGTAGACGGATGGGCATACATGTCTGCATCCATCGCAGGGGCGATAAAGACCGGCGCTTTCATGGCCAGGTAAGTAGTTATCAGCATGTTGTCGGCAATGCCATGCGCCATCTTGCCGATAGAAGCCGCCGTTGCCGGCGCAACAACCATGCAGTCTGCCCACAACCCCAAATCGACATGGCTATGCCACGAACCATCGTCTGTCGAGAAAAAATGACTGACGACCGGTTTGTTTGTCAAGGCGGAAAGTGTGGTAGGAGTGATAAATTCTTTCCCTGCCGGCGTAATCACAACCTGGACTTCCGCGCCTTTTTTTATCAATGCGCGGATCAGGTATGCGGCTTTGTAAGCGGCGATACTGCCGGTAATTCCCAATACTATTTTTTTTCCTTTCAACATGAATCTGTTCAGATTATCTGACAAATATACGTTCTTTTTTGGAAATTATTGCAAAAAAAGGAGAAACTCCGCTTTGAAATATTCGCAAAAAACCTTATCTTCGCGGGAAATTTTAATACTAAATGAAGTAACTATGATCTTTAGGAAGTTATTCCCCTTATTATTTTTAGCGCTTTTCTTTGCTTCCTGTAGCAAGGATGCCGACCCTGCTTCGGAAGAAGAACCTGTCGAGGAACAAAAGACGCCGCCATTCATCATCAAAGCGACGGTAGAAAAAGGAAATGATTACAATGATATCATCGACTCCGTGTCGGCAAACGCCATCCTCGACTATGACAACCTCCGATACATCGAGATCGCAAGATGTGCGTATAAAGCAGGTGCTTTTGAACTGCAACTTCCTGATTCTGTGGACGAACTCCTACTCCATCCTTTCGTTGATTATATGTCTGAGGCATACCGTCCATGGTCAAGCGACAACGAGGCCAAAATGCTGATAGTTGAGCTTTTCCTTGGCTTACAATCTGAACTTAAGACCGGTGATTTTTCCCCCTCCAATCCGGAAAACCAAACAACGATGGTTATCTGTTATGCCGACCGCGATTTCACCATCGTGGGAACAGATGCTCAATTGGAAGCCGATATACAGTTCAAAAAAGGATGGAACAGTCTGATCGGAACAGTAACAGCATCGAACAAAATCGTGATCAGGAATACAAAAGAAACTGATGATATAAAATGGTATTTTGCAAAATACAATACTTCTACGCCAAATCAACTTCCCGACGCGGAAGTGATGACAGAGATTTTATATTCAATGAAAGAGATCTTCAAAGAACTGCTTATCAGAGCAAATATCTTCGATGCGGTGATGACGCATGACATTTCACTGTCATCCGAATCACCTTCCCTGGCCGCTACTTATCGCAACGTCGGCGATTTCACTTTCGATGCAAGTGACCAGAAAATCGACGACTTATATTCAGGCGCCTACCAACTGATCATGCAGACCAACTACTTGCTAACCGAGATCGCCTCATTCACAACTGTTTCGGTAGCCGAATGTGAAGCAGCGTTAGCAGAAGCCTATTATTACCAAGCATACGCTTATTCCTTGCTGCTGAATTATTTCGGAGGCGTGCCCATATACAATTATACGCAAGTATTGATGGATCTGTCTTTGCCTGTTTTCAGAAATACTGCCGAAGAAGTAAGAAATCACATCGCTGACAATTGTACAAAAGTCATAGCACTGGCGCCTGCCGACCGACGGGATCTCCGATACGGAGCGCTCCAGCTGATGGCGCGCATGAATCTCAATTTTCAATTATACGCATTCGACTGCACAAGCGAGATCGTCGATTCCTATTCTTTGCCGATGTTCGAGAAACATCTCTGGGGCGCTGACGCCATCAGCGAAGGAATCGCCTATACTGCCGAAGATGGATACCCCGAAGCATTGCAGAAAGGCGAAAAGATCTATCCGATACGGTATTCTGAAACATTGCTGTTACATTCCGAAGCGGCGGTTGAGACAGACAGACCGGATGTCGCCATCAAATTCCTGAATCATTTATTGGCCTGGCGCGGTGAACAACTGCTGGATGACAAGGCCGCTCCGGACGAAATCAGAAAGCGCATCACCGACCTTTGGTCAACGGAATTACGCTGCGAAGGACTCACATTTGCTCGACTGAAACGGAGCGAAACCCTTCTGGAAAAACTCAAACCCTTCGGCGTCACCGAAAAGCACAAACTGCTCCCAATTCCATCCAAGAGAATTGAGTACAATCCAAATTTGACACAAAATCCGGGATGGTAACGGTAGAGACGGTGCATGCACCGTCTCTACAGATGACAATCCGTTACGATAATCATTAATATTATTAATTTCCGCAGGAGTTAAACAAAATATTGATAGCGTTGTAAAAAATACTTTTTCATCGTTTAATTTATTTCCAATTCCGTACCCAGTGCCATATCAAAATCCCTTTCGATAATCGCATCACCCCCAGCATTCAGGATTAATTTAGCGCCGTTGAGAAGATATACTTCTTTGATATTTATATTGTTGCCGGCGTTCAGTGTCAGCGTGGCGCCGTTGGTGAGGGTGACGTTTAGGACATTGAGGTCGCTGCAACTGATTACAATTTCATTTGTACTTACAGTTTGGTTTGTATAATTAACGGCTGAACAGACTTTATCTCTTTTATTTTAAGCAGATTTGTTTTCAGGACTTCTCGCCAATTATCCTCAACAGTCATAATACAAACACTATCGTTTTGCCATGCTGTTTTTTCAGAAATAATCAAACTTTTCACATCAACAGTGTCATTTTTCTGAAAACTAACAACAATCTTGTTTTTAACTTCATTGAGAAAAATCTTTTTTTCATACGCATAATAATATTTCTGAGCAAAACCTTCAATCGAAATTAAACTCTATAATATTACAATATAATAATTCAATTGTTTCATGAGTTTATTCTATTTTAGTTGCTGATTTAATATCTATCTGAATTCCTTGTCCGGCAGGGCGAATCAGGACATTACCTTTACATACCGCATATTGTTTTTCGTTTTCCGGTACAATTTCATATTCAATATGTACCTTAAAAGCGTAACGATATGTATCAGGAAACCAAACCGGAGTTACCATATAATTGGCATCTTTGATACATTCTAACGGAAAATGAAATATATCTTTTGGAAAATTATAAGTCAAAAGCGTGTCTTTCAAATCAGACGAAATGATATAATACGCATTGGCTTCGCCATATTGCTCAATAACCCGTGTGCCGCTACAACTTTCAAATCCGACGACATAACCATCGAGGCTGTAATATCCGGAATGTTGATTTACGTCTAATGAGATAATAGCATTTTGAGATAATTTTGGCGCTAATATTGATATGACCCAAGGTCCGGGCGTTAATGCAGGACCCGGTCTAATTTCACAATACAAAGAATACTCATTTCCCGAAATCCGGTACAATTGCCTTTTAATCACCTCTGCCGGAGAACTGGTTGCCATCCCTGCTGCAAAAATCAAATCATATTTTGCAAAATCAATTTCAGGATAGCTTCCTTCCGGACAACTAAATAATTGCCCAATTCTTCGTTTGACCGTATCACAGATACTGTATCCGAACGGATAGGTTTTATAGTCCAACTATATTCTTCCGGTAAAGAAAAATCGTTTACTTCTATATCTTGGGGATCACTTTCTACCTCTATTTTATTATTGCAGGAAATAAAGATAGCAAAAATTGTGAATATTATACATAAAAATAAGTTACCTTTCATCACACACCTCCCTCTTTCATTTTGTCAAAACCATTCGCTTCATAGACACTCAACACAGATGACATTAGAACGGTTATAAAGAATAATTTTGTTTTCATGTTTGTAAGAAATAATAAATTTGATATCAATCATATAGCAGCTAAACTGCCTTCTAAAAGTATCGTGACTTGATTGCGTCACGAATCGTCATTGCAATGCGGTTCCTTAGGCCGTGTTAATTGTTAATAAAATAAGTCGGCGGCGTTATCGCCGCTTTTCCTTTTGAAAAACCGTCGTGCGACTTGCGCCGCATACGGCTCCGGTGAATACCAAGCCTGACTCTCATGAAGTCAGAACGGATTAAGACCGTTGCCGGTCTTAAAGGTCGAGTAGCGGGCTTGGAGGGCGCGCTGCTCGATTTGATTTCGCAAAACCCCCATTTCCATCTGCCAACGGTGCTAAAGTGTTTGCCAATCGCCCGTCGGGACTGATTGTTGGGGTAACACGCCAAATTTAATCAAATCAATTTACAAAAACAAATAAACGACCAAATTGTTTTAGTTAAAAATATATAAGCCTCGATAACTAACCACTAACCACTAACCACTAACCACTAACCACTAACCTTCCTCCTCCATCCCGACGACCCCTTCACGATCACCATTGTTTGGATATTGAACGGCAGGTCAAACCAGGCCTGTCCTGCCGGTTTCCGGTAAGTCGCCAGCGCAGTGCCGGTGAGGGAATAGACTGTAATGTCTTCGGCATCGGGGCTGTCCACACAGAGTCGGTTGCCGACGACAGTGGCCTGCACTTGCGATGCAGGCGACGCAGAGTTTGTACCCAGCGGCACATATTCTTCAATCTTCCCGAAATCTTTCCAGTGCCTTGCTTCCTCATACAGCAATTTGGTGCCTTGCGGAACAAGCAACGTGCCGTCAAAATAATCACAGAGATAACGATTCCAGACGCAGTCCAGCCAATCCTCGGTGGTATAAATGAGATGTTGATCGGGGATTTCATCCGTCAAATCCAATGGTGTATGCCACTCAACCTTTAATTCTTTCAAGTCACACTCGAAAAAAGCATGATATCCAATATGCTTTACCGAACTGGGAATTGAAACTGAAGAAACCCCGCTAAAGAAAAAAGCATCTTCGCCAATATCGGTTATTGAATTGGGAATTTCTACGCTTTTTAGATTTAGACAAATCTTAAAAGCATTCGCACCTATACATGTAACGCGATACTGAAGCCCCGTACTCGCATCAACAACCGTTGGCGGCAGCACAATAGCGCCCGAATAACCGGGGATCGTATAAGAATCGCTATTTCTTACCACCCTTACTTCATCTGTCGTGCCGTCAATCGGTTCATAACGGATGCCGTCCGTGATAAAAGTATAGGCTTTCACTCCAAAAGAAAAGCATAAACAACAAACGAAAAGAAACAATCGCGAAATCATTCTGAACCTCCTTTCTTAATACTGAACTCCCAGGGTGGAACCGATTTGAACCTCAAAGGGACCATCAATTGTTATTTCGCCCGGGGCGCTCAATATCAATGACGCATTGTTTGTAACGGTCACGTTTTGTACATTCAGATCATCGCATCCCATCACAGGAGTCATACTTGTAACTGTTTGATTGATAAAATTAAGAACACATGAGCTTGCATAAGCTACAGCCGAAAATGCATTAACCAACCCATACCCCATCTCCTCGTTCCAAGCACCGTTTTGATGCTCAGGATCTATCTGATAGGTATAATCGCCTACCTTTTGAGCGGTAAACTCGATAATCAGTCGCACCTGTGACTGGGTTAAATCCGGATTTGCACCTAATATCAATGCTGCAACACCAGATACATGAGGTGTAGCAGCGGAGGTGCCTGTGAAATAATAATAACCATCTTCGGAAGCAGTTGTATAGATGTGAGTGCCAGGAGCTACAACATCTAATTCAGTACCAATGCTAGAATATGAAGCACGTTGACCGTTGCAATCAGCGGCTCCGACAGCAATAACATCTTGCCTTAATGCAGGATATCTTACTGAACCGCCATCCGAATTTCCGGCGGCACAAGCGACTACACATCCTTTTCCCGCCCGACCAAGTGTGGTTGCATTGCTTAAAGCGTCACCTATGTATGTAGTGTTCAGATATTCAATATTACTCCATGAATTGCTGAGCACATCGGCGCCGTGCTGCCATGCCCAATTGATTCCTGAAGCAAGTTCTTGAACAGCATTGGGATACGGAAACCCTAAGTAGTCACTAACTGCAATTAATTGACAATTAGGTGCAACACCAGCGATGCCAATATTATTATTTCGGACTGCCCCGACGATACCGGCGCAATTCAGCCCATGATTTCTATAAAATATTGAAGTATCTCCAGTACTTGTATCATAGCTCTCAGGAAATACATTTGCTATTAAATCGGGATGATATCTATCAAATCCTGAATCAATTATTGCTACCTTTACATTACTTCCTGTAGAAAATGGCCATGCATCGCAAACTTTAATATCGATATCTATCTCCGTACCAAATTGTCCGGTATTGGATAAGCCCCATTGGTTTCCAAAATACGGATCTGTGGCACATTGCAAAAGATCTGTCATCAAACAAGGTTCAGCCGTCAAAAACCACCCCGTTTCAGAAAAAAACGCTGCGCTTTCAATCGCATTTCGTTCGGACTTTGAAGTAGTATTCAACACATACCACGACGGCATAAAAGGATCTTGTTCGATTATGATGCAGTTTGCTTTTTCTGCAATTTTTCGTAGTAATGTTGTATCCTTTTCCGATCTGAGTTTAACATAAAAAAAGTTGGAGGTGCCGATTTTTTCTTCAGTGTTATCATACTTGACATACGGCGTTATGATAGCATCCGGTTGCTGCTGTTTTATCTCCGCAAGCAGCTTAAAATATTGGTCTTCTGATAAACGTTCATTAAATTGCAATTCGGCGCAATAACGACTTGTCCTTTTTTGACCCTGATATTGTTTTCGTTCAGACATATCCGATCGGAGTTCGGAAATTTTTATCGGCATATTTTTTATAAATTCAGGTATAACCGGTTCACTCAACGACAACAATACATATTGCGTATTGATCGTAAACGAAATCTTTTCCCCTTCATGATAGTAATAATAGACCGTTTGCGATTGGATGGAATTGCACAACATCATGATGAAGCAGAGTAGCAAGATTTTTTTCATCACATACCTCCTTCCTTATTTCGAAAGAATCATCCGCTTGGTATCCACTTCCTTGCCGTTGACAATCAGGGAATACAAATACATGCCTACCTGCAATTCAGAGCCATAGATCACAACCGAGGTTTGTTTGTTTCCAACCGGAATTTGCTTGATCAATGCGCCCTGCATATTGAAAATATACACCGCGGCGTTCAGCACGTTATCCGGCAGCTGGAATTTGATTTCCGTCTGTTCGGAAAAAGGATTGGGCGCATTCTGGTAGAGCACGGCTTGTTGCAAGTCGCCCGACAATGCGTCTGTTGCCGAGGCAGAACGCAGCGCCAGTGTTTCCGCCAGCCGATCGACTTCCGCTTTCAATTCCTTGACGGACTGTATCAGCAGCGGCACCAGCTCTACATAGTTGATGGACAGGTAGCCGTTGTCTTCTTCGTAAACCAGGTCGGGATAGATTTGCTGCAAATCCTGGGCGATCAGTCCGAAATGTTTCTTCTGGAACATTTGCGACTTTTCGTCGAATAATCCACGCTTCAAAGTAGTAGTATCCGATTCCGGTTCCAGATAAACCTGTTTGAAATTGTAGGAAACGGGGTTGAGTTTCACAATTTTGTCGAGGATATTTTCTTTTTCGATGTCCGCCACGTTTTGTTTATAACGGATGTCGGAACTGCCCACAGTCACGCCGTTGATCGTGCCGGTCACTTTGACATTACCCTGGAAATATCCGGCATAGCGGCCATCGATATATACGCCGAGTCCGCCGTCCTGTTGGGCGATCCCCAGTACGCCCGTGCCATTGTTTGTGCCGGCTACATTACCGATAACACCATAGTTATACCCGCTGGTAGCATTGGATGCCGTCCCTGTGACGCCAATCGCCCGTCCGCTGGATGTGGGAGAGGGTTTGACCAGCACGCCTTCTACGCCCATATCGCCCGGGGTAGAAGTGACTGTATTACTTGCGGAAACTGCCGTTCCCCAATGACTAGCATGGGTGTTGGTGCCCGAACGGAACACCCGTAGGGAAATGATATTTCCATCAATAGCTGATTTGTATGCTGCGTCACCGGTGGTGCCAACGCTGAGCGGAGATACCTGCGTCCCTGTAACAGCAATGCCGACATTACCGGCTGAAGATACTTTCAATTGCGAAAATGCAAAAGATGCACTGAAAAACAATGCAATAAAAAAAATAACAATAGTCTTCATGATAATCTTCATGATAAATAATAATTAATACTAAGATAAAAATAAATATTCGCAGCTAAACTGCCTTCTAAAAGTATCGTGACTTGATGGCGTCACGAATTGCCAGTGTAATGCGGTTCCTTAGGCCCTGTTAATTGTTAATAAAATAAGTCGGCGGCGTTATCGCCGCTTTTCCTTTTGAGAAACCGTCGTGTGACTTGCGCCGCATACGGCTCCGGTGAATACCAAGCCTGAATCTCATGAAGTCAGACCGGATTAAGACCGTTGCAGGTCTTAATCTGTCGAGTAGCGGGCTTGGAGGGCGCGCTTCCCGATTTGATTTCGCAAAACCCCCATTTCCATCTGCCAACGGTGCTAAAGTGTTTGCCAATCGCCCGTTGGGACTGATTGTTGGGATAACGCGCCAAATATAATCAAATCAATTTACAAAAGCAAATAACCGACCAAATTATTTTAGTTAAAAATATATAAAGCAGCTCTTCCCTCTTAAGGTCGCATACTCCGCAAGGGGAGCAAGCTCTAACGGCATGCTATGAGGAGTGCGTATCTGCAACACGGTGCATGCACCGTCTCTACTTTTTTATTTTGATAAAAAAGTATTATTATAAGATAAGAAAGTATTTGTGATTTTTTATGAATAGATCCTACTTTTGTACCGAACTAAAATATCACCTAATATCCAATGAAACGAGCATGATTTTACATCATCCTGGATGATGACAATAATGACATGCGAGTTCCATACGACCTTTTAAAATAAAATTTATTGACGTATGAAAAACACATTAATAATCATTTTTCTGCTGTGGACAGGCGTATTTTCGGCGCTTGCCCAACAAGTGTCGGTTACGGGTACCGTAATTGACGAAGAACGCTCCCCGCTGATCGGCGTGGGAATAGAAGTGCAAGGAAAAAGAACAGGGGTCATCACCGACTTGGATGGAAAATATACCATCCAAGTGCAGAAAGGAGATGTCCTTGTTTTTTCGTATGTAGGTATGAAAACCCGACAAATCGTCGTGAAAGACAAAGCGGTGATTGATGTCGTCATGGAATCGATAAGCCAGATCGACGAAGTGGTGGTCATCGGATACGGGACAGTACGCAAAAGCGACCTGACCGGATCGGTAGGGACACTGCGCATCGACGATGTGGCCAAAACCAATCCCGTGAGCATCAACCAGGCTTTGCAAGGACGTATTGCCGGGGTCAACGTGATGCAGACCGACGGTGCACCCGGCTCTTCCATCAGCATTCAGGTGCGCGGCGCCAATTCTTTCGCTTCAAACACCGAACCATTGTTTGTGATCGACGGCATCCCGTTTGAATCCGGCGGCACGCCTGCGGGAGGCAGCGGCAGGCAGGTAAATCCGCTGTCGTACCTCAACGTCCAGGATATTGAATCGCTGGAAGTGCTCAAAGACGCTTCCGCTACGGCCATCTACGGTTCACGCGGCGCCAACGGCGTCATCCTGATCACCACCAAGAAAGGAAAAAAAGGGAAAGACGTCATCGAAATCGGCGCGAACTTTACCGCTTCCTACTTAAATAACCGCGTGAAATTCCTGGACGGTCACGATTATGCCACCTATACCAACGAACGCCAACGCAATCATTATATATATGATGGTGTAGAATATTCCGCTCCGGAGTATAGCGGCGCATGGGGATACGACCTGACAAAAGGTTATTATGTCTACAATCCTTCTCCGCAAGATTTTGCGGACGGATATATGAACGGCGGGACAGACTGGACAGACGTCATCACCCAACAGGCGCTTACAAGAGAATACACCATCAGTTATTCCGGAGCCAGCGACGAGGGTGATCATTATGTCTCCGGCAGCTTGCTCGAACAGAACGGCATCATTTACGGCACCGGTTTCTGGCGCGCAAACTTACACATGAAGGTCAACCGGAAAATCAACGAAATCATCCGCACCGGCGCCTCAATCACTTTCTCCAATTCTAAGACCGATTTTGCAGTCGCCGACTGGGCGAATGCCGATATCTTCAGGGATGCGCTTTATTATCCGTCCACTGAATCCATTTTCGATCCCGTCACAATGGACGTGAACGACGAAGATTTTTACTATGCCACCAACCCATACGTGGCTGTCCGCGAATTGAACGACAACACCACGGGCAAAAATATCCACCTGAACGCCTACCTGGGCATTGACTTTCTGAAAGATCTCAATTTCAAACAGACACTGGGCTATGGATACAATTATTCCGAACGCCTCGCCTACTACAGTCGAAATACGCGCGCAGGTTATACCAACAACGGGACGGGCAGCCAGTCGGATTATTGGAATTACAATGTATCATCGGAATCGCTGTTGACCTACAACAAAATCTTCAACGATATTCATCGCCTCAATGTCGTCGGCGCTTTCACTTTCGAGCAGTTCGACTACGGCAACAAAGGCATGTCCGCATCGGAATTTCCAAACGACATCCTGCAGATGTACAACATGGGGACGACGCTCGACCCTGAAATGAAATCGCTCTGGAGCGGACGAGGGCGTTCGCGCATCCTCTCCTGGCTGGGGCGCATCAATTATGTGCTGAATGACAAATACCTGTTCACTTTCTCGGCACGTGCCGACGGCTCCAGCAAGTTCGCAAAAGGCAATAAATGGGCTGATTTCTACTCGTTTGCATTGGCTTGGCGCGCTTCCGAAGAGCCGTTTATCAAAAGCCTGAACCTGTTCAGTACGCTGAAACCGCGCATCAGCTTTGGTGAGACCGGCAACCAGTCCATCAGCAACTACCAGACCATCGAATTGTTGATCGCACAAGCTTCCTCACTGAACAACACCATATTGCCGGGTTATGCCGAAGCGGTATGGAAAGGGCCGGTCAACCTCGACCTGGTATGGGAAACGACGGCTCAATACAATCTGGGCTTAGATCTCGGATTTTTCGACAACCGGTTGATGTTTACTTTGGATGCTTATTACAAAAAGACCCGCGACCTGCTGCAAGACATCATCTTGCCTTACAGTTCCGGATTTGATGTGATGAAAGACAATTACGGATATGTCATCAATCGCGGGCTGGAATTGACCGTGCAAGCCAATATCCTGGAAAATACCCCATTGAAATGGGACATCAATGCCAATATCTACTGGAACCGCAACAAAATCGGCGGACTGCTCGGCGACCAATACGCGCAACGGCTGTTTGTCGGCGTCGACCAGGTATTCATACATCGCAACGGATCCCCGATCGGCACCATCATCGGCTATCAATCCGACGGATTCTACGACAACGAAGCCGAGGTCAGGCTGGATCCGGTCTATGCCCAAAAGACCTACAAGGAAATTATCGCAATGATCGGCGAAGAAAAGATCAAAAATCTGGATGATGACCCCAGCAGCATCTCTGTGACCGACCGAACGGTCATAGGAAATGTCAATCCGGATTTCCAATTCGGACTTAGCAACAACTTCAACTGGAAAAATTTCTCGCTCAGCATTTTCCTGCAAGGAAACATCGGCGGAGACATCATCAATGCCAACCTGCTGCAGAATGTCGACATGTCGCTCTGGGGAAATATCCCGCAGTTTGCATTCGACAACCGCTGGACAGCCGACAATCCTTCCATCGCTCAATTCCCCAAACCGAACAACTCCTACGCAAGGATGACGTATTTCAGCGACCGATTCATCGAAGATGCGACTTATGTGCGGCTGAAGAATATCAATTTCGGATATAACTTCCGCAAACCCACAAAGCATATTTCCAACATCAATCTCTATGCGAACATCTCCAATGTGCTCACTTTTACCAACTACCGTTGGTTCGATCCTGATGTAAACTCCTTTGGAGGCGATGTGACACGGCGAGGCGTGGATATGTCGGCTTATCCGACTGCCACCACTTTCCAATGCGGATTAAAAGTTTCATTCTAAAATAGCATACCCCTATGAAACGAGCATGATTTTCAAAACATCCAAGTTGATGACATCAATGACATGCGAGTTCCATACGACCTTTTAAAAAATAAATAATTATTGACGTATGAAAAAGTATATATTATTTGCAACAATCGGCCTGTTTCTCTTCACTTCCTGTTTTGATGAACTGTTGGAAGAAAAGGTTTATTCGGACGTCAGTGCGGAAATATTCGAGGACTCAAAAGAATCGGCAGACTTGCTGGTCAGCGGCGTGTTAAACACATTGAGCGGAGGACAGTTTCACCTTTACATGTCTTATTTCAAAATTTCCGAATTTGATACCGACGACATGATTGCCGGCGACTGGGCATTGAAAACTTATGGAGCGGGCAACTTCACGGAAGATCCTTATGATATCGACAACTGGTGGCGCGGACGCTATGCCTTGATTTACCGCTGTAACTATGCCATCGAGAAAATAGAAAAAATGACCAGTTTCGATCCGGAAGTAAAAAACAACATGCTCGGCCAGATGTTGTTCTTGAAAGCCTGGTCGTATTTCCAACTCGTGCAGGCTTATGGAGAAGTTCCTATTCACCGGAAAAAAGTATTCACTCCGGAAGAATACCAGGTTCCGCGTTCCCCCATCTCGGAAGTCTATGCCCACATCATCGAACTGCTGAATGAGTCAGGCAGCCTGTTGATGACCCGCAGTAATCCGAAATACGAAACGGGACGGATTTCCAAATTCGCAGCAAAAACGCTGCTGGCAAGCGTCTATTGCGCCATGGGATCGGGCTCGCTGCCGCAAGGCACAGAAATCAGCGTCATCGGCGGCCCCGCAGAACGGCTCAACAGCCTCACCGGTGTGACGGAACGCATCGAATATCCGATTTCCGTCACCCACCAAAAAGACAAGGTTGCCGGTTACGATTTCAACCCTGCCGAGTGTTATACACGGGTACGAGAATTGTGCGACAGCATTATCAATTCGGGCGAATTCAGTCTCTTCAGCAACTATGCCGACATTTGGAAAGTCGCCAACCGCAATGGTCAGGAATTTATCTGGCAGTTGCAGGCAAACGCATCCATCGACTATCTGCGCAATACGCTGGGAGGAGATATCTCCGGATATTATGACGAGCGAAACAACGGACGCATCTCCGGCGCCTTGTACGGCCTGCGCAGTCATTGGTACCGCTTGTTTGAATCGCAAGACCTGCGCGCGCGCGAAGGCGTCATGCACTTGTTCGCACGCTACCTCGTGGGCGGCACAGGCCCCCACAAAGACGATCCGTGGTGGTTCTTCTTCCCACAAGAAGACAGCCTGCGCATCATCACCGAGAATCCCGGCATGTTTGACGCGAGCTACGGCATCACATTCAACAATGAATTGCTCATCCTGACCAAATTCCAGGGTGTGAGCGACAATACCCAGGCAACTTCCGATTTCCATTATCCATTCCTGCGCTATCCGATTGTCTATCTGATGCTTGCCGAAGCAGAATGTGAACTGGGAAACCTCCAGCGCGCCAAAGAAATGGTGGACGTGGTTCGCGCACGCGCAATGGCAACGCAGGTTGCCTCCATGCCGAGCACTCAGACAGAAGTCCGGTCGTTTATTCTGGAAGAACGTCGCAGAGAATTGGCTTTCGAAGGCGTCAGGAAATGGGACTTGTTGCGGTGGGGAATCTACCTCCAAGTGATGAATGCAGTGGATAAAGACGGCACCATCATCAAACGCAGACAAAGCCGCAACCTGCTCTTCCCGATTCCAATCAGCGAATTGAATGCCAACAAAGCACTGAATAATAAGAATAATCCGGGATGGTAATATCCTATTAATAACAAGTAAAACAACAATTTATTCTCATAAATTATGAAACGATTAAAATATTTGGTATATGGCCTCGTTTTGTTGCTGTTGCCGACCGCGTGTAACGACAACGAGGAGGCTGCCGACGTCACTTGCAACGGACTGCCGGTCGTCCGCGACGTAAAACATACCGTACTGGATTCAACGACGATCGTATCGGGCAATCTGGGTGAATGGATCGTAGTCGAAGGCACCAATTTCTGCGATATCACGGAGATATGCTTCAATGATGTATGGGTAAGCATGGACAATGTGTACATAGAACCAAGCCGGATCAGTGTCTCAATTCCCCGCGTCGCCCCATTTGAAGTGAGCAACACAATTACCTTTGTCACGAGTAAAGGTGATACCGTGAAACATCCTTTCGAACTGTTTGTCCCCGACCTGATTCTCAAGGGCATGTTAAACGAATGGGTAAAACCGGGCGAAACCGGTTATATCGAAGGTGAAAATTTCGACATCCACCAGATTGACTCGATCGATGGCGCTTGGATCATGTTTGGCGAACAACAACTTGCTGTACACAGGATGAATGCAAGCAGACTGTGGTTTGAAGTACCGCGCGACGCCGAACCTTGCACGCCAATTTTCCTGTTTCGACAGGACTCTCTGGGCAATATGCGGATAGAAAACCTGCAAATGCCGGGCTTGTACATGGACAATCGCAACATCCTCTACGACGGCACCGACAACGGTACCGATCCGGGGACAATGCATACCGACGGGCTGGGACTGACAGGCTTCCCCGAAGCGATCAACGGTCATTATTATTACTACCAGGGCGATTATGCCGCCTGGACCTGGGGAGGGAAATGGAGAACCTACACGCCGTTTAATATCGGGCAACCGATGAGCAACAACGGTTCGTATGTAGGCGACTGGTTCTGGGACATCCCTACTTCGGAATGTGATATCGTATTCGAGGTCAATGTGATGAACGACTGGATGGGCGCAGCTTTCAAATTCTCTTTCTGGAACGGATGGGAATACCACTGGATGCCATGGGGATCGAGCGCTTACCGCACCAACGGCTGGCAAACCATCCGCATCCCGGTGAAAGATTTTTGCAACCCCGTCGGTTCGGAGAATCATTTCCCCGACACCTGGTGGGAAGCTACCGGCAATCCGTACTGGGACTGGAAAAATCGTGAGGTGCAATTCCACGGCAACGCCTGCCCCAATGTGTTCTTCTGCTGGGACAACCTGCGTTTTGTACCCCGCTATGTGTATTAATATCAAAATTAATTATTGACGTATGAAAAAAATAGGTATATTATTCGCAATCATTTTATTCATGGCCGGTTGCGAAGACAAAGAAGAATCGGTAAACAGCACCGAACTCATCGGACGATGGAAATTCGCTTACCAATTGAGAGACGGCGCTTTGCAAACCATATCGCCCGACCAGTACTGCAAATACGATCAACGGTATGAATTTCATGCGGACGGCACCGTCACCGGTAACAATCCCTGCGAATGGAACACCTTGACGCAAAGCCGGGCAAACTGGAAAGTCGAAGACGGCAAACTGTTTATCGACTATTACGTCATCGACGGTCTGTCGGTCAATCCGGTCGTGGTGCGCCTCACCAAAGACACCCTGGAATTGCAGCAGATGTACGGCGACGTGACGGTGATCCGCAACGTGTTTGCACGCGATACGGACGGCGATTTCGACTACGCCGCAGATGCCGCCGGCCGCTATGTGGGGTTCATGAACTATTCACAGTGGTACATTTCCGAAGATTGGGGCAATCCGGAAGCTTTCCGCGGAGACTCGATCCCGGCAGAGATCGTCGTGACCCGCAGCAATTGGGGAAACATCTCCGTAATCTACTACAATATTGATGTGTTAGGATCGATCCGCACCTTCCAGGTAGACAGCATCCAGGCCGGGCGTTACGAAAGCTATCGTACTTTCACACTGCCGCAAAGCGCCGGTACAAACCTGTTATTCATCGACCCTTCCAACATCTACAATGTGCGAAGTACCGGCAATTTGGGGAGATTCGACAACGATTCCATCTATTTCTCGTTGAATTTCTCCAAAACAGAATTTAAAATCCCCGGCGATATCACCTCCGGAAGCGTGGAAAACTTCTATCAATATCAACGCTTCAGAGGCAAGAAAGTGCAATAAAAAAAAATCAGAATGAGAAAAATAATCGTTTCGTTGCTCATTCTTTTCTCCTGTTGCGTCCTGCACGGACAGACGCAAACAGGCGCTACGCCGATGCCTGTGATTGCCGGTGAATGGTGGGACATCGCCGGAGTTCCCGACTTGGGAGCATACAACACAACCAACAGGGAACCGGTGGATTTCGGCATCTGGCAAGCAAAAGACGGAACTTGGCAACTGTGGTCTTGTATCCGAAATACCGCTTGCGGCGGACATTCACGCTTGTTTTACCGTTGGGAAGGGAAAAAGCTGACCGACACCGACTGGACGCCGAAAGGAATCGCCATGATGTCGGATCCTGCCGTGGGAGAGCCTGTCGGCGGCCTGCAAGCGCCTTTCGTGCTGAAAGATAAAGGCATGTATTTCATGTTTTATGGCGATTGGAACCGGATCTGCCTCGCCCAAAGCAAGGATGGAAAACAATTCAAACGGATACCGAACGAGAAAGGACAGCCCGACCTGTTTGAAGGACCTTATACGAATACCCGCGATGCAATGGTGCTGAAAGTCGACGACCATTATTTCTGCTACTATACCGGACATACCGACACGCCTCCCGCCGGACAGGATTCTTGCGCGGTGTTCTGCCGGACTTCTTCCGACCTATTCCATTGGAACGAACCGGTGAATGTGTGTTCCGGAGGCAGTCCGAATCAGGGCGTGTGGTATGGCGCCAACTGCGAATGTCCGTTCGTGGTGCATCGCAACGGCTTGTTTTACCTCTTTCGTAATCAATTGTACGGCCCGGGCGCATTAAACACCCAATATGTATCGACCGACCCGCTGTCGTTCGGCATTCGAGACGACAGCCGAATCACCGGACAAATGAAAGTTGCCGCCCCTGAAATTGTCGAATATCAGGGCGAATATTATATTGTCGCGCTAAAACCCAATCTGGACGGTATCCGGATGGCACGACTAAAGTGGGAAACGCCACGGAACTACCATATCGATTCCTCAAAAGGAGATGATGCTTGGGACGGGACGCCAACGCATCCGTGGAAAAGCCTTTCCAAAGTTGCTTCACTACCTTTCCAGCCGGGAGATACCCTCTTTTTTGCCCGTGGATCCTCGTTTACAGGTGGTTTGGAAATCAATGCTTCAGGCAGTCGGCACAGACCGATTGTACTGACCGCTTTCGGTGAAGGCGCAATGCCGACTTTCAGCAATCCCGACTCGTCGCTGCTGAACGGCAATGCTATCCGCATCTCCGGAAGTCATATTGTAGTAGACGGGCTTTATTTCCACGATTGTGCACCGGCAGCCCCAGAAGCATCTTTTACAGATGTCTGGAATGTGGGAGCGATACGGATAATGCTCGGATCCAATTACTGCACGGTAAAAAACTGCGAGTTTTCTAACTGCCCGAAAGCGATTCAGTCCACAGGTGAATATGCACTGATCACAGGCAACTACCTTCACAGCGCCAATTCCAGACCATTGTCACCTCCCGGATGGGGACCGATCGGCATCCATATCGGAAACAGTCACCAGGAAATCGCTTACAACATCATCCGCGATTATTATTTTATAGGTGGATTGTTTGGCGCTGACGGCGGCGCCATTGAGATAGATGATGGACGCAATCCGAAACATGACATCGCTATTCATCACAATTATACCTGCTCCAACATGGGATTCTTGGAAGTGAGCTGGTTTGCCGACATCGCGAAAACCGAAACACACAACCTCCGGATATCTCACAACCTGAGCGACGATTTTCAGGATTTTGTGATGCTGTGGGCGCCTACGCATAATACTGTGATTGAGTATAATACCATCATTCGTACACGACAAGTGAAAAATGACATCGTTCCGGCAGTATTCCTCTGCGATTTCGGAGGAAATATCATCCGCTACAATCTGGTGGTAACAGACTCGACTACACAAGTCTATACCGGCAAAACCGAATATTACCGCACCAACGAACATACATACAATTGCTATCTGTCTGCCGACGGTAGCCGCCTAAACATCGGTACAGAATTGCATCCTACTGAAATTATGAGTAACTTTGGGGATTTCAAATGGGAAATAAAAATGCCGAATAGTTGGGAGTGAGAGTGAAGGAGTGAAATGAAGAAATCTGGAAGTATATTTGTGATATTCATGTTGGGCTTGTCGATGCCTGTGATTGGAAATAACCGCTACGACATCGTCCGGCAGCAGGCCGT
The DNA here is from genome assembly GCA_031272075.1 of Dysgonamonadaceae bacterium. Lineage (GTDB taxonomy): Bacteria > Bacteroidota > Bacteroidia > Bacteroidales > Azobacteroidaceae > BNXB01. The sequence continues at coordinate 21,068 of JAISUK010000015.1, read as the reverse complement.
CGACCCCCAAATCACCGACGAGACGGCCTCGTTGCTCTATCGGTTGCATCAACTCAAGGGCAATGGTGTCTGGATGGGACAGCACGACGGAGTCTGGGTAGACGAAAACGGACAACCCGATTCGTATTTCTCCCGACTGACAGGCAAACTCCCGGCCATCGCTTCGTTCGATTATATGTTCATCACCCGACGACACGATGATCCATCGTGGCTACGACAACAGGAGAAAGACATCCGGCAACGGATCATCGCCGCAAACGAAGCTGGCATCGCCATCACCATGTGTTGGCATTATAACGATCCGGGCACGGGACGCTCTTTTTACGCCAAAAACTTGGACTCAAAGCAGAAAAAACAGGCTTTCCGATCCATCCTGCCCGACGGAGAGAATCACGAACAATACAAAAGCGACCTGCGCACAGTAGCTGCCTTTGCCTCTTCGCTGCGTGACAAAAACAACCGGCTGATTCCTTTCATTTTTCGCCCTTTTCATGAGTTCGACGGCGACTGGTTCTGGTGGGGAGCCAAATACAATACGCCCGAAGAGTTCAAAACCGTCTGGCGGTTTACCGTCAGTTATCTGCGAGACAGCCTGGATATACACAATATGCTCTACGCGTTCTCTCCCGACATTAAATTTGATTCCCGCGATGACTACCTGCGCCGCTATCCGGGCGACGACTACGTGGATGTCCTGGGTATGGACGACTACCAGGATTTCAAATTCAACGAACGTCGTACCGAAAAAGCAAAAAAACGAATCCTTATTCTCAGTCAGTTGGCAACCGAGAAACAGAAACCGTGTGCATTGACCGAAACAGGGTATTTCGTCAAACGCAACAATACGGAAAAAAACGACTTGAACCGTATCCGCTGGATGCTGAATGTATTTTCCGAAATGAACACGCACCTGGCTTATATCGCTTTCTGGGGCAACGGCGACAAAGATTATTGCGTGCCGCAACCGGGAGATACGGGAGAAGCGGAATTTAAAGATTTCTTCAAACAGCCTTTTGTGTTGATGGCGGGTGATCAACCGAAGCAGACAGCGAGCAGGGCAAATGAGACATCCGAACTAACCGACTATCCCGACCTGATTCCCGTACCCGAAAATCCCGATGAATGGGAGGCTTTCCGGAAAACACTGTCGCAATGGCGAACAGACAAACGAATCCAATTGCAATATAATGATTCTTTGTATTGCAAAAACGATTTTGCATGGGCTGCGTCGGCATACAACTGCTATTTCCTGATGATGTATGATGCCTTGTTTTACGATCACGCCACCGGATGTTACACGCCGGAGAAGTTCCTGGAAAGCGCCGAGAAGGATTTTGGACGTCTGGATATTGTCGTACTTTGGCATGCCTACCCACGCATCGGGCTGGACGAACGCAATCAGTTTGATTTCTATCGAGATATGCCCGGCGGATTGAAGGCGCTTCGCGAAGTAACGCATTTTTTCCATGACCAAGGCATCCGGGTATTCCTCAATTACAACCCCTGGGATACAGGCACCCGGCGCGATGCGCTCCCCGACGGCGACTGCATGGCGTCCATGATTGACTCCCTCAGTGCCGACGGCCTGTTTCTGGATACGTGGCCACACGCCGCTTCCGGTTTTCGAGAGACCTTAGACAATATCCGCAAAGGCATTGTGCTGGAAAGCGAATTGGCATTGCCGCCGGATAATATCGCCGACCACCACCTGTCGTGGGCGCAATGGTTTGCAAACAACGGCAACGGCCCCGGCATCTTACGCAATAAATGGCTGGAACAGCGACATATCCAACACAGTATCAGTCGTTGGAGCGCCGACCGTACCCGCGAACTGCATACTGCCTGGATGAACGGCAGCGGCATACTGATCTGGGAAAACTTGTTTGGACAAATGCTGCGATGGAACGAACACGACAAATCAATCCTCCGAAGCATCTCACCGGTGCAAAATCGATTTTCTAAGCTGTTTTCTGGAGGAGTATGGACGCCGATGATCAAAACCGAACATCCCGGCGTTTATGCCAACTGCTGGCAAGGCGGAAATGTCCGTTTGTGGACATTGGCCAACTGTCTGAACGCAACCGCAGAAGGCCGACTATTGTCCATCGACGCTCAGCCCGATGAAAACTACTACGACCTGATTCGAGGCATCGAGATAACAGCTACACCGGGTCAAACCGGCAACATCACCCTCGAAAGCGCCATCCCGTCACGGGGAGTCGGTTGCTTCCTGGCGATCAACCGGCAGGAGGTGGATGCAGATTTGCTCGGTTTTCTGGCGTCGCAATCGGCCATATATGCCCGTCCGAAAGCGCCTGATTGCAGCCACGCCACCCATTTGCGCCCGATTGTCCGTACAAAAGCCTATCGACAAGCGCCTCCGGAGATGTGCGCCATTCCGGCAACGGAAAAAGTGATGCGGGTCGTCTTTCGCGCCCGTGAAGTGGGCTATTACGATTCTTTCGATCCGTCGTTCGCTGAATTGATGTTTCCGACTTTGCATCATCCGCACCATTTCTCCCATCCGGTTTCGCTCACGCCTTATGCGCTGGACAAGTTTCCTGTAACAAACAAGCAATTTGCGGAGTTCCTGCAAGCCTCCGGCTACCGACCGGCCGACAGCACCCATTTCCTGAACCACTGGGAGAACGGACACATTCCGCCCGGCAAGGAGAATCATCCTGTCGTCTATGTCGATCTGGATGATGCCCGCGCCTACGCTCGTTGGGCTGGAAAACGGCTGCCGTCCGAAGCGGAATGGCAATATGCCGCCCAGGGAAATACGGATAATGAATACCCATGGGGAAACGAACTGCTTGCCGACCGCTGCAACACGGCAGAAAACGGCGAGACCACGCCCGTGGACGCCCACCCCGAAGACCAATCGCCTTTCGGTTGCAGGGATCTTTGCGGTAATGTCTGGGAAATGACGGAAAGCGAATACAGCGACGGCCGCAACCGATTTTGCATCCTCAAAGGCGGCTCGTGTTACCGCGCTTCCGGTTCGGATTGGTATTTCGACGGCGGCGTCAAACCGGTGAATTTCGCCGCAAAACAACTCCTACTCTACCCCGGCATCGACCGCTGCAGTACAATCGGCTTCCGCTGCGCGATCGACCTCGCGATGCCGTAAACCACCCTCATGGCACACCTTATCTTTTTTTCGATCGCTTCTCAGCAGTATCACATCACATCTATTCGCGTAGCGCAACCTTCGCTACCAAAGGATATTTCTCAGGATGAATGAAACTGTCAATAGCCAAATCTACGTCCAGAGCATCCCAACGGACGCCGACCTCTCCTACCAACTCAACGTTGAAGACATCCTCAATCTTGGCACGACGAAACCATGGAAAAGTGGAGTGAGGGAGGAAAAATGTCTGTCCGCCAACCTCAACGCTAATGCCGTCAGCTACAATAGCATGAACTTTAACCGAAGAATTTGTCCCATTTGCATTTAAATTCTGTTTCATGACTGCTTACTATCCTGATAATTTCGTTCAATTCATACTTTTTGAATCCGCAGTTTTCTGCAATCGCAATTGTCGGTTCTAACCAAACCTTACACTGTTTGTTGCCGCCTACAACATGGATATGACGCCGTTCTTCCTCCTTTGACCAGGTAAAGAAGCGTAACCCATTGTAGATTAAAAACGTCGGACTCATGATTACAAATCATATTTTCGTTACAAAGATAGCATATTTTTTTTAGTTTGCATTTTGCAGAGACACTTATAGCCAAAATTAGCTATGCCATATAGCCAAAATTGGCTATTGACAATCGTTTTTACCCGCCGTAATTTTGCATCATCATTCAATGATACATTTTTTCATTTTACATTTTACATTTAGTTATATCATTATGCGACGAATTTATTTCAACATCAGACCAACGGCGCTGGCTGTAGTTATTTGCACAGCTATGATGGCGTTCTTGAGCACATGTGATCAACTCGATCCGGACGAAGCGGATGAAGAAGATTATATCCCCAACTCCGGTACGGTATTCTCCAGTGGGCAAATTGCGTACCAGTATCAGGAGGAAGTAACCGATCCTGACGGCTACTCGTGGTTCTATTGCACCTACAAGGCGCCAATCAACCTTTGTGTCAATTACGACCTTTATTACACCGTGAAGAAAAACCCTGAAAAGTTCAGCAGCGGCACAGCCAGTCTGGGCACCTACGCAAGCATTTTGCAGGGTATGGGAATGGGCGACATTGCGAACGAACTGCTGCAAAGCTTTGGAGGAATTGGCAATGAGTTGAACGCTGTGTATCAGGGTCTGCCGATTGCAACAGGCGGTAATTATCCTATCATTACCAATCCGGAAAGCGGCGAACGCGAACTGGACTATGACAACAACCTCCCGACCGAAATCGGCAATTCATTATATGTAGTGGGTCTGCATGGTGGGGCACGTGGCAACGGTTTTGTTAGCGGTGTCTATACGGATACAGAGGTTCAAATATTGATGAAACCCGACGGGAATGGGTTCAAGTACCAACTCCAGATAAAAACTGCCGATTTGGCCGTCCAGAATGGACAAACGGTAAATAAACTTGTTGTTGAAGAATGGGTTCACGGGATAGTGTGGAATGAATACGAAGTGTATGCTTTTTCTTCACCCGGGGCGACTGCAGGAAGTGGTAGCTCCGATTTGGGCATAGACATTAACCGTATAGAGAGTATGGAATTGGAAGAAATCATGGACGGCGCTTCAATCGACATTCCGGCCGAAGACCTGGAACGTTTCCTTGCGCACCCCGATACTGCCAGGCTGACCATTCCGCTCGATGTGTCGCATACAATCAGTAGTGGTGCCACTAAAGCGGTCATCACGCGAACCGGCTGGTCGGGACACAACGCCTCGTTGCCGGGCGTAGACTGTCAAGTGACAACCACCGAAGAATACGAAAAATGGATCCCCGAAGGCGGCGAAAACGAAAACGAAATAGGCAACACCTTGCATATCAAAGTGCACCTGCACGAAAAAGGCAAGCCCGCGCAACTGCCTGTACAACGGTGCAAATTTGAAATCTACCTCCGCGATACCTCCAAAGAAACGGGCGTATGCAACAATTTCCCTGTCAGCAATGCAAAAAATACCTACGACCTCAAAATCATCCCCAACGAAAAGGTGAGAATAAACGACGAAGACGCACAGGCGGCCACCTCCATAGACAACCTCCAGGAAGTGGAATTTGACATCTCGTCGCACGACTTTGGCGCCTTCGGTGCGCTCGAAGTCATCGCCGTACTCGACGACGGTCAGCGCATCATAGCATACATCAATGCCGACGTGAATGATCATTTTCTGGAAATCCCCAAAGACGATAATATCAATTTTATTGCTGATGCCTGGGAGGAGGGCAAAGGTTACGGCAACGACCCGTTCTGGGATGGCGACGCGATGCCGACCGAACAACGAAACAATGGCGACGGCTATACGCTGTATGAAGAATACCGCGGCTTTAAAGTCATCAATGGCGACAATAAACACCACATTCGTACAAACCCAATGGAAAAAGATTTGTTTATTTACGACCGCAACGGTTTGGCACAGAAATATTTCGGCTCGGATGAAGCCACAAACAACCCTGCAGAATTGAAGCTGCATTATATCAATGAGACACATATCCCATACGTGGAAGGAAGTACTGCCGCTAAAGCTCGTTGCACAAATTTCAACAGCGCGTCTTTCCATGACGCCGATCAGTATGCGGTGGTGGTGGTTGAGAAAGCTTACCACCCCACGAGCAGATCTATCTGCGGAATGGCGGATAATTTTGACAACCCGGAGACCGCGTTGAGGGATGTGTTTGTTTGTGAAATATATACCTCTGCCATCCGTTCGATTCTCTCTTCCTCAGATCCCGACGGGAAATGGTATTTTGAGCTTTCGGGAGCGAATTTGGATCTATTTTATGAAGATTGGGTCAAACAAACCGTCATTCACGAAATCGGCCATGCGCTTGGCATTGAACACCACGGTGGAGGCAGCGGCTATAAGGAAGAACCGAAAGAAAAATGGCAGGTCCCTTATGATTCGGGGTTGATGTGGCTTTTCGGTGTAGAAGACTGTGCCATGAGGTATACCAGACAAATAGAACACTCAAGGCTAACATATCCTTTCACCCGCCACCATTATTGTACGAAAAATGAATCATGGAGCGTTACGGTCGACGGACAACCGCATACGTTTGCTGCCCACAACTGTTGGAAGCAGATCAACGTAAAGATGAAATAATAATCATACCTAACGATAAATCAAGTATGGCTTCACCCGCTGTTGGAACGGCTTGACGTCGTCGTTCCACAGCGGGAGGATGTCTTCCACCAGGAAACGCTTGGTAAACTCCATCCGTATTTCGTCTGTGCCGCAGACCTTATCGAACATATTGAATCGTTTTTCATTCTTTTCGTCGAACAGATTCTGGTCGGGATACAGTTTGTGCAGTTCCTGAAGCACGTAGAACTGCACGATCGACAGCGGCGCTTTGCGGTAATCGATGATATGCACATGCACCCCGTGCACCGTCTCACTTTTGAAATGACTGTAATACGGCTTGTAGTGGATCGGGCGAAAAACGATGCCTGGAAGGTGCAAATCATTCAGGTTCTTCGCCAGCAGTTCTGCCGATTCGATCCAGGGCGCTGCAAACAGTTCAAAAGGCATCGTGTAGCCGACACCGATGCTGAAGCCCGACAATTCGCCCACAATGCCGGAGATCGGATAAAAATAGGCTGTTTCCGCATGGGGAATATGTGGCGAAGAAGGCACCCAGGGCAATCCGGTGGCTTGAAAATTCATGTCTCGCTTCCATCCTTTCATCTTGACCACCGAGAGTTTACATTTCACACCATTGGCCAACAGCCCTTCGTTGTTGAGGTAGTTGGCCAGTTCGCCGCAGGTCAGCCCGTGGATATAAGGAATCGGATATTGGCTGACAAACGAGACAAATTCCGGCTTCGTCACAGCGCCCTCCATCTTTTTCCCTCCCAGTGGATTCGGACGATCGAGCACGACCAGTTCGATGTTGTTCTCGGCAGCGGCTTCCATCGCCAATCCCAGCGTGCTGATAAAAGTGTAGGAACGCGAACCGATGTCCTGAATGTCGTATACCAGCACATCGATTCCTTCCAGCATTTCAGGACTGGGTTTGCGTGTTTTCCCGTAGAGACTGAACACCGGAAGCCCCGTCGTCGGATCGTTTTCGTCCGTCACCTTGTCGCCGGCATAGATATCTCCCCTGACGCCATGTTCAGGCGCATACAAGGCCACCAGCTGTACATTGGGCGCCTCAAACAGGATATCGATTGTCGACCGCAAGTCGGCATCCACACCGGTAGGATTTGTGATCAACCCTACCCGTTTGCCTTCCAGCGACTTGAAATGTTCTTTTTTCAGTTGTTCGATGCCCGTTTTAACCTTCTGCGCCGAGACGCCACTGATAAAAAAGGCGATACCTATCATGATCAGAATTTGTCGTTTCATACTTCGTCGTTTAATTCTTCTATTTCTTCTTTCTTTTTTGTTCTACCGTAATTCGAGTCGATCTTCAACAGGGAAGCGGCGATGATCGGCACGATGGAGCATCCCATCACCCACAGGAAGAAATTCTGGTAACCGATCTGTTCCTGTATCCATCCGGCCACCATTCCCGGAAGCATCATTCCCAATGCCATAAATCCGGTGCAGATTGCGTAATGTGCCGTCTTGTGCTGTCCTTCGGAATAATACATCAAATAAAGCATGTAGGCAGTAAACCCGAATCCGTAACCAAACTGTTCGATCAGCACACACAGATTGATGACAATCAGGTTGTCGGGCATGGCAAACGCCAGGTAGACAAATGTCACGCAGGTCAACAACATGCTCAGCATCATCGGCCACAGCCATTTTTTCAATCCTCCGCGCGCAGCCACGATGCCGCCGATGATGCCGCCAATGGTCAGTCCAAGCACCCCTACGGTACCGTAGACAATTCCCAATTCCTGTGTGCTCAAGCCCAAGCCGCCTTTCTCGTGCGGATCCAGCAGGAAAGGCTGAATCAGTTTCAGCAACTGTGATTCCGCAAGGCGGTAGGTCAGCATAAAAAAGATCGCGGCAGCCGCCTGCTTTTTCGTGAAAAAAGTCTTGAATGTCTCCCCAAATTCGCGTAAGATGCTCTGTGCAGTGATATTGGGATTCGGCTTGTCGCTGTCGGGATGCGGCAGCCTGAAGCGGTGGTAGACATAGAACGCGATAAACAGGCCAGCAATCACAAAGAAGGTGATCGACCAGGCAAAAGGAATATTTTTGGTCGTCTTTTCCAGATAACCGGCAAAAAATACCAGCACCCCCTGTCCGAAAATCGTGGCTATCCGGTAGAAAGTGCTCCGGATGCCTACGTAAAATGCCTGTTCGCTCGAATCGAGGCCGAGCATATAAAAGCCGTCGGCGGCAATGTCGTGCGTAGCCGAACTGAAAGCGACCAGCCAGAAAAATGCCAGCGTCGCCTGGATATAAAAGGATGTCGGGATGCAGAAAGCGATGCCCGCCAATCCGGCGCCGATCAGCAATTGCATACTGACGATCCACCAGCGTTTGGTTTTCAGCAGATCGACAAACGGACTCCAGAAGGGCTTGATGACCCACGGCAAGTAAAGCCAACTGGTATAAAAGGCAATGTGCGTATTCGACATGCCCAGGTTTTTATACATGATCACAGAAATAGTGACCACAGCTACATACGGAATTCCTTCCGCCAAATAAAGTGATGGGATCCATGCCCAAGGATTTGTTCGTTTCATATTTTCTAATTCCTAATTCCTAACTCCTAACTCCTAACTCCTAATTCAATACGCTTTCGTCATTGTTGCACCCGGGAAATAATGCGTCAGGATCGCTTTGTAGTCATAGCCTTTGGCGCTCATCATGGCTGCCCCGATTTGGCACAGTCCGACGCCATGACCCCATCCGGCGCCTTTCAGCACAAATTTCGAGGGGAGGCCGTCGACGATTCCGTGTTTTTCTACCACGAACGCCGAACTGTAGAGGTGTGACTCCGACAAGGCTTTGCGGATAAACAATTCTTTTCCGATGATCAATGTTTTCTTTGTCCCGACGATTTGCAAGCGGATCAGTCGGCCTGAGGCGCCTCGCTCTATCGGAACCAGATCGAGGATGTCGCCGAAATCCCAATCGGTTTTCCGACGGATCAAGTCGCTGATCTCCTGTTGCGACAAAGTGGTTTCCCAACGATAAAAGTCAGGCGTTTCCATATCGTAATCATTCAATACCTGCGACAAAATCGCCGGATCGTCGGTGTTGCAAAAAGCAGGAGGCGTAGCGTTGATCCATTGCGCGGCAGCCGCTTCGGCAGTCAAATCCGGATCATATCCCGCCGGAACCGCCTCGTTGTCAACCAGGCGGGACAGATACGGATGACGCACCGGCTCCCAGTTATTTTGAAATTCTTCGGTAATGCCGCCACAGCACTTGGAAAAGCGCGTATCGCAGATACGTCCGTCGTACATCAGCAATTCGCCGGAAGTAGAACGGACAGCCTCATTGACAATTGGCGTCGAAATCCGCGTAATCCCCTGATACCGCTGACAATGGTCGTCGGCGCAGACATCGTATAGCGAATGGTCTTCACGGTCGTACCACCGAATATACGAATCATCGGTGTTTGTTACCGACTGGTAACATTCGCCTGAATCGTTCAACAAGGCGCTCTTTTCTTTCTGTGCCAGCAGCCAGCTACGGGAAATGACGGCATGCGCCTTGAGCAATTGCAACGAAGAAGTGGCTTTCATTTCCGAGGAGATGACGCTGATCAGGTAATCTTCGAGCGGAAGCCGGTTGACCGCGGTGATACGCGCATCTTCGACCAACAAGCTGAGCGAACCTTTAAATCGCTGGTTTTCCTTTCGTTCCCAATGAAACTGCACCCCGATGACGACATCAAACAATTCAAAGTCGGCAGCATCGTAGTCGAGCGGTTCCAATGTCAGCGGTCCGGAGAACGGTCGGTCAAGATTTTCAAAACTCACAGTCATTTTCCCAGCTTTCGACAAGACGGCTTCTCCGATTCCCGTAACGGTTTCCGGACAACCGGCAATGCGGAAGGTCTCATTCAGTCGAAATCTGATGGTGGTGTTGGAGAGGATTCCAACGCTGATTTCTGGTGTTATCATATATATTCGTTTAATAGTTGGTTCCACATTAAGTCTGTAAAAGTAAGCTGGATAAACATCGCTTCCGTCAGTTCGGGCGTTATTTTCTCAAAATCTTCCCTGCGGGGAAAGATCAGGATTCCGCCGAAATCGACGGCTCCGGGACTGAAAAGGAACTGCTTCACTCCTTCTTCATAATACTGCGAAGGACGGTGCTGCCGTCGAGGGAACACAAACAGATGCCAGTATCCGTCGGTGAATGAGGCCAGCAGATTGATCATCGGTTCGGCCTCGTCGGGTTGGAAAAGACGAAGTCGCTGCAACAATGATTCAAATTCCACAGCCGTCCATTCGAGGCTGTCGCTCCGGAATACCAGCGTTTTTCGCAAATATTCATCCACCGAATAAACGCAACCTTGCGCCGTTTCTTTTACCGTTCTTCGCCCCGCGAAGGTGCGCAGGTCGCTTTCTATCGGGAATAATGCCTTGTTTCCCGCCTGGAAATGGAAATGATCGGGCGCCGAAGCTCCTGCATGAGGGCCGTTATACAGAATCATATAATCGGGCAGGTCTTTGGCCAGCGAAAGCATATCCCTGATCCGGCCTTCGATGCGTTGATCCGTATGCTGCCGACAGACGATGGTCAGGTGACACGGAAATATCGGATACGGATTGAGTAAGATGGTATAATCCGGCTCATAATCAATCCCTTGCTGTTCGGCAGGACGGTTGGCGGCACATAAAAAGCAAGGCCTTTGTTGAATCGATTTTTCATCTATCTTGGCTGCCGAAGAACGGATGCGTGCGGGATTACACTGTACTTGTAGCCGGAAATTCCCGAAATCCAATGCTTTACAGATGACTGCTTTCAAGCCCGCATTATTATTTCGCAACAATTCCCATTCACGCAACTGCGAATGAAACAGGGCTTCGATACGATTACCAAGTGTCATTTGTTACCTGACTTTTTTCTATTTCATTTTTCCGGATTCGCGCCAACAACTCGATGGTGCGTATCCTGTCTTTATACAGATTATTTTCGTTCAATTTGCGAATATCCAAAGCCGCATCCGAATTGTCTTCCCAACGCCGACACAGATATATGGGGTCGTAGATGCGTCCGATGCGGTAATCGCGCGAGATGGTCAGGCCGACGGCATAATCTTCGCCGTAACTGGTATTCGGCAGTTTGATATCGCGAAGCACCGGCGTATAGAATGCCCTCGGAGCGCCCAAACCATTGATACGTAGTGCATTGTTCCGTCCGTTCTCCGGCGTCCATTCGTTATGGGAAATGATGCCCGGCGGGATCTGTTCCAACTGGAAATTGACCATTTTATACGAACCGATGACCATGGCGCATTGCTGTTCATAGAAGGTATGTATAATTTTCGCCACGACATGTTCGTCGATATAAAGATCATCGCTGTCGAGCTGGATGACGAACTTCCCGCATTGCGGGTGCATGACGGCTTCGTTCCAGCAGCCGCCGATGCCCAGATCCTGACGTTGCGGTATCACGTGAATCAAGCGCGGATCTTCTGCAGCGATCTTCTGCAGGATCGCCGTCGTCTCGTCGGTCGAATAGTTGTCCACCACAATCAGGTTATAGGGAAAGTCCGCTTCCTGCATCAACACCGAACGAACCGCGTCGTGGATGGTTCGCGCGCGGTTGCGTACCGGAATCACCACCGTCGCTTCTACCGGGAATTGTTCTTCGGAAAAATAGATCGTCTCGAACGTAGGCGCCAGCCAGCCCCCGATGCTCTTCAAGTGTTGGGTGCAGGCATGTTCCATTTCCAGCTGCACCGTCCTGTTTTTCGGATCGACATAGTCAAACAATTTCTCTCCGGAGAGGCGAAGGTCTGATTCGATAACGGTATATAAAAATTCGGGCATTCGAATAAACGAGTGATCGACAGAGACTTTCAGCCGCAGGTCGTATAAGGCGGCATAGCGGTAGTCGGTATTCATCCGGTTTACCGCTTTTTTCAATGCCGAAGTACGGTACAGCAAGAGTGACCCGAAATCGAAATCATCTCGAAGGCTTCCAAACTGGTAGTCAATGACCGGATGCGACTGTCGTTGCCCGTTTTTTATCTTGTAACAATCCGAATAGACCATTCCGCTTCCGGTGTGGTCAATTACGCTGAGCATACGTTCCAGCGCGTATGCTCCCAATTCCAGTTGCAACAGTTGTGTATAAATTAATGTATAATCCGTCCGGATTTCTTTCACCAGTCGTTTCCATACACCGGTCTGTTGCAGTGATTCCGATTCATTCTGCAAGACGATCACTTCCGCCACTGCGGGATCGTTTTTCAGAGTTTCGAGCGTTTTTCCCGTTCCTGCTTGTGCGCTGAACGGCAAAATACATGTGATTTTCTTTTCCATATTCTTATTTTTTTGTATTTATTTTACTCATATCCGTTTCAAAAGTAGCTAAAATAGCTTTCATCAGGTGATTTCGTTCCGATTCTTTCAGGATTGTTTCAAAAGGAAATCCCAGCACGATCGTTTTATTTCCTGTGGGATGATATACGCCCGCGCTCGTCTGATTGGAACCATACCTGAAGATGGTAACGGCATCGCCGCCTTCCGGCTCGATGGCGTCGGGCGATTCAACGCGATAGACCGAAGGGTGATAACCGGTATTGTACGTCACTCCTGACGGAAACACCGAAGGCGCCCAGTCGGTCGAAGTAACGAAACCCAAGTTGTCGGCATGGTTCGTCCTCCAGGAATAATGCAGCAGTTCCTTGGCAAATGAAATTGCCATCGTGTCCTTCATTTCTACCATATCGCTGCCGATATAAGCGCCGGAGATAAACAACGGCACCCGATGTTTCGCCAGATATTGCAGCGCAGTCCGCATTTCAGGCGTATATACCACAAAGGTTTTCTCCTCCGGATTCGGAAAAGCGGGCGTCGCTCGCTGTTCGCCGAAAATGATGTCCACTGCAGCATACATCGCCGTATCGAGCTGTTGCTGTTCAAACGATTCATGACTCATGGACACGAACGAATAACCTGCATTGGCGATCGCACGACCGTGAATCACGACATTGTCGAACGTGTTTCCCGGAATCACGCTCCCCTCCTTGTCGGCATAGCTGGCGCCCCAACCCGGACTGTCGTCGTCTGTCCAGTTGGATTTGCGGTTGAATAGATATTGATTTCCCACGAATCCGAGGTCGGAACCGGCAGGAATCCCCTCGTCGTCCCACCAGGCGATGCCGGAGAAAGATCCGTTGTCGACTATCGCCGGGCCGCTGATCCGATCAAACGCATTGACGATGAGCACCGGCTTCTGCGGATTGTCGCGGAGGCAGACAGCGAGCGTTTCAGATGGAAAACTTTCGCCTCCGTCATTCACGGCTGTGACTCGGAAGCTGTAGATGACGTTTTCTTCCGGCAGTTCCATTTCCAATGAAGTCTGATCCGTCAAGACGCCCTGGTCAAATCCAAGATCGCCTTTGCGGGTATAAACTCGATAGCGTTTGGCGACCGCCGTGGGTTCCAGCGTATCAGCGACCGGCTGCCACGACAGGCAAATCCGACGGTGATCTTTGAGGCTGATTGCAAAATGATCGGGAGGCAGGGGCTGAACGACATATTCCCTTCCGTCTTCACCGGCGAGGAAGCGCAACATTCCTTTATATATTGCGCGGCAGACAGCGAAACGGTATCGCGGGTCGAGGTTGTACTTGCTGTCGGCGAGGTTCTGGTGCGAAAGCAATTCCAACAACAGGGCGGGCGCTTTGGGTTTCCAAGCCTCCGAATAAGCCTTATCCCACAATCCGCGGCGCGTCCAGCGGGGATTGAATTGCGCCCGCAAGTCGGAAACAATTTGCGTTTGAACCAGGTCGGACAGATCGCGACTTGCCATGCGCGATCCGCCGCCGGGGAACAAGGAGTCGCCGTAAAAGGTACAATAGATAGCCAATGTTCCGATCACCGAATCGTTGGAGGTGACACCGGCATCCGTATGAAACGCGAAAGAGAGGTCGATAGGGATATTCAGTCCGGTCTTCAGCGAATCGCGGTCGCTGTCATAAAATTCTCCCATCAGGTAATTGACCCAATCGCCCCGCCCTTGGTAGTCGTCGTTGTAATCATTCTTGCCCAGATTGGGAGAATAGACGCGCCGCGGCATCCCGGCATATTGCAGAAAATAACGCGCCCCCTCCTGATAGCGGGATTTCCCACTCAGTTTCAGCGAATGACTTGCCGGCTTCGCGAGATAGGACGTCTCGGGTTCGGGCTTCACTCCGCCGGCCAGCGACCATTGCTTCTCAATGTAATCTTCCGCAGGCCTCCGCGCGACCGAGCCGTAGCCGCCTCCGATGCGAATGGCATCGGCAGTGATGATTTTTTCCGAACGGCCGATATTGGAGAGCTCGATGCTCCCTCCTGTCCCGTTTTTTCCTTTCCGGAACGGAAACATGCCCAGATAGATCCATGTACCGCCACCGGACTGCTGATTGACCAGGAAACGGGCGCTGCCGCCTGCATAAGATATGGTGTAAAGCGCAGAATCGGCACTCTCTGGCAGTGTAGACCAGGATACATGCACCGCATATTCCCCGTCTTCGGGTATATCGGGACAATAGACCAACTTCGTCGTGTCGGAGGCGACGCTGCGGGCGTACAAATAGGTTCCGTTTCGGAACGGATTGTCGAAATCCGTCAGCGTATCTTTCATCGCAAATCCCGTTCCTACCTGCGAAGTACGCCACTGTGATTGATTGTGGACAATCAAATCCGAAGTTCCGGAAGAACGATCATTGTCGACAATTACTTCCACCGTTTTCGGATCCCGATCCCGTGGAAGAAACGTGGTGGCTCCCGCATTTTCCAGCATCGGCGCAAGCAACGGGAGGATATAACGCAGTGAATTAAGATCTTCTACCGTACCAAACAGGCGGGCGCGCTGCCATTCCCACCGGTCGAGACTGGCTTCATAATACCAGCCATGGCTGGGCCATAAAGCAATATTTTTCTGCGATAAACCACTCGCATACACCGGCTTGGAGAGATTTTCGATGAACGACTTCGATGCTCTTGCCGAACGGGTTGCGGGGCGATTGGCTTCTTTGGGCGTTTGAAGCCGGTAAACCGCCGGAATATAGGACTCCAACGGTGTTTGCGCCGCATACAGATTGAGGTCATACTCCTGAAATTTCGGTCCGAGATCGGTTTTAATCAGTTGCTTCAGACTGTCGATATACGATTCCCGAATCGGAAGAAATGCCAATGCGCCACTGAAATACAGGTCGATCGCGGGTTGCGTTTCTTCCGCATACACCGAATCGAGCTTGATTTTTCCGACATGCCGCCATGCCTCAAAATAAGAAGCATGATTTTTCAATCGATCGGCAATTTCTTCGTTCAGTTTCATTTCCGCTACGGCAGGATGCTTCCGGATTGCGGCGCAACCATGCAACAGGACAAAGACCCCGCACCACAAAAAGATGTGAAGGGCAGTTTTTATCGTTCGAATTTTCATACGTCAGTAATTTGTTATAATAATGTTCTCATGCTACCGATACAGGCTCATACGCTTGGATTTGGATGAATCGTATCGATTTCATACGTCAAAAATAACTAACTTTTCTCAAAATTCAAAAATTGATCATACATATTACTATTTTTTTTTATTTGTCATAATATTTTTATACTTTTGAGGCGTGAAAATAAAGTAACCTTGCTTAGAAATAGCTAATGAACGACTATATGACTATCATTGCCGACAGCGGCTCAACGAAAACAACCTGGAGTTTGATTGAAAAAACAGGAAAAACACAAACTTGTATTACAAGTGGAATCAATCCTTTTTTTCTGGATAAAGCAGGTATTCTTCATGTTTTGGAAACGGAATTTACGCTTCCTTCCGAAGCGAATGTATCGGTATTCTTTTACGGCGCCGGATGTATTCCATCCAAAACCGAGGTATTGTCGGAAGTGTTGAAAATGTATTTCTCCACGGAAAAAGTATCCGTAAATACCGATCTGCTGGCTGCCGCACGGTCGCTCTGCGGACAGTCGCCCGGCATTGCCTGTATTTTGGGCACCGGCTCCAATTCCTGTTATTACGATGGGGAATCCATTGTTAAGAATGTCTCTCCGCTGGGCTATATCCTGGGAGACGAAGGCAGCGGCGCGGTGTTGGGGAAGAAATTGCTCGCGGACATCCTGAAAAATCAGGCTCCCGGCGAGTTGGCGGAAGATTTTTACAATACTTATTCCATCACAGCTGCCGAAGTGTTGGAAAATGTCTACCGAAAGCCTCTCCCGAATCGATTCCTGGCTCAATACACGAAATTTCTCGCGAAACATCTGGATCATCCCTATATCGTATTGCTTATCGAAGATGCTTTCGGCGAATTTATCCGCCGCAATCTCTTCCAGTATGAAGATTGCAGACAGTCGCCCGTCCATTTTACGGGAAGTATCGCATATTATTTCAAGGAACAACTGAGGGAAGTCTTGGTAAATTCGGGACTGCTACCCGGAAGAATCACAAAAGATCCGATGGAAGGATTGATCGCCTATCATTTAAATACGAAATAAAATTATAAGCTGTAAAAAAAATGGAAAATATAACGGAATCCCCTTCAAACTTTGAACATTTAGACCAGATGACGGTTCATGAACTGCTGACCGGCATCAATCAAGAAGATGCGACCATTCATTTGGCGGTTGAGAAGGCCATTCCTCAAATAGAGACCCTTGTTGAAAAAATCCTGGATCGCATGCCTGCCGGTGGCCGGGTGTTTTACCTCGGTGCCGGAACGAGCGGACGCCTCGGCGTATTGGATGCCTCTGAGATACCGCCGACTTTCGGTGTACCGCCCGGAATCATCATCGGCCTGATTGCCGGAGGAGACGTCGCCTTGCGTCGTGCGGTAGAATCGGCGGAAGACAATACCGAACAGGCTTGGAGGGAGTTGCAAGACTACGACATCCACGCATTGGACACCGTGATCGGGATCGCCGCGTCCGGCACAACGCCTTATGTGATCGGAGGAATTAAAAAAGCGCGCGAAGCCGGTCTGCTCACCGGATGTATTACCTGTAATCCCGATTCGTTGCTGGCCAATGTCTCCGAATATCCGATCGAAGTGGTCGTCGGCCCTGAATTTGTTACCGGAAGCACCCGCCTGAAAGCCGGTACCGCTCAGAAATTAATCCTGAATATGTTGTCCACCACATTGATGATAAAGATGGGGCGCGTAAAAGGAAACCGGATGGTCAACATGCAACTGACCAACAAAAAATTGATTGAAAGAGGAACTCGGATGATTACCGATGAATTACGCATCTCGCCCACAGAAGCAAAAAAATTACTGCTGGAATATGGCTCGGTGAAGAAGGTGTTGGATGCCTTGGAATATCAAAAGTAGAGACGTAGCATGCCACGTCTCTGCCGCTGCTTTCATTACCGTAAAAAATACAATTATTTCAAGCCTTTTTATCGAGAAAAGATTTGAAATAGGTATTATATACTTCGTAATTCCTTTTGAGCAAATCCGCCATCGCCCTGCCTGCCGTTTCTTCGTCCTGTTTTTCCACGGCATCCAGTATTTTTTGCTGCGCTGCCAAGGTATAGTCTTTTTCGCCGTCAATGTTCGCATACATAAAATTGCGCAAACGGGGCAAGAGGGAAAAAATGGGTTCCATACTCACAAAGACCATCGGATTGTGCGTCGCTTTCGCCATGTTGGTATGAAAACGGTTGATGATATCCGCTTCGAGTTGCGTATTGTCGGGATTGCATTTCCCCAGATCGAGGATGTTTCGGCGAAGCTCGTCGAGATCTTCTTCTTTCCTGTTTCGCGCTGCCAGCACTGCGATCTGCGGTTCGAACAAACTGCGCATTTCAATCATGTGCGCTATCAGATTGGAATCGAACTTGAGGTCGTAATAGAGGTTCAATGAGTTGATTGCGTCTTCGATGGCAATTTCGGAGACATACATGCCGCTACCTTTTTTAATTTCGATCAATCCCCTGGCGTTCAATCTTCTTAATGCTTCCCGCAAAGCGGTACGACTGACCGCAAAAGATGCACATAATTCTTTTTCCGAAGGGAGTTTATTGCCCGGCACCAATTTCCGTTGGCGGATCGCTTCTTCAATCCGTCGTTCAATCTTTTGACTTAAGGTCTGCGTACTCCCAATTTTTGAAAATATTTCATTCATAAATTCTTGATTTCTTATCCCACTGTGATCAATTCATAATCCATGACACCAACTCCGATTTTTTCCGCATGTTCCAGGCAAGAACGCCAATTGGTATGCGGATGCACAATTTTGAACTTATCGACTTCCTGATGATGCGCAGCTTTTGTGGCGAAAGGACTTCCCGCAATCACCGGAGCCTGGTTGACAAGATCCACACAGGCATGGTCGAGCGCCACCGGATCGAAAGAGGCCGCGATCCCAATATCCTGGACAATCGGAATATCATTGGATGTCCAACAATCGCAATCCGGAGACACATCCATGATAAAATTAATGTGAAAATGACTTTTATCTTTTAATACCGCCTTTGCATACTCCGCGATACGGCAATTCAATTCATCCGGGGTACTGTTCCAATCCACCTGGGCGGCATCGAATTGGCAAGACGCGATACATTGCCCGCAACCGACACAGAGGGCTTCGTTGATCGTCGCTTTCCGATCTTCATCCAGAGAAAGGGCGCCATGACGACACGATTTGATGCAAACGCCGCATCCGGTACAATTGTCTTTGTCAATCAGCGGGGTGGAAGAGGAATGCATCTCTTTCTTCCCCATGATGGAACCCGAACCCATGCCGAGGTTTTTCATGGCTCCGCCGAACCCGGTCTGCTCATGCCCCTTGAAATGATTCATCGAAATCACGACATCGGCATCAGCGATGGCGCTCCCGATTTTCGGGCTTTTGCAATATTCTCCCGCGATATCGATTTCACGAAAATCCATGCCGTTCAACCCATCGGCAATCACGACATGGCATCCGGTAGAAAACGGAGAAAAACCGTTCTCATACGCAGAATCCAGGTGATCGAGCGCGTTGGACCGCCGCCCGGAATAAAGGGTATTGGAATCTGTCAGAAAGGGATTCCCGCCCAATTTCTTTATCTCTTTCACTACCTGCATCGCATAATTGGGGCGGATATAAGACAAATTTCCAGGCTCGCCGAAATGAATCTTGATTGCAATAAATTTTTTATTGAAATCAATTTGTTGCATTCCGGCTTTTTGCAACAACATACGCAACTTCTTATACATGTTAGTTGTAGAAGTAGTATGAAAATCTATTAAGAAAACCTTTGACGGCTCCCGGTCATTCATAAATAATCGGTTGAGTTTAATTAAGATTAATAAGTGGCGAAAATAGTTTTTTTATTTGTCATTTCAAAATAAAATCGAAGCATGAAATATTTATTTAGCAAAAAATATCATTTTTTGTCATCTCGACTTTGCAATATTCAAATAAAATACCTACTTTTGCACCTTAAACAATGATTAATATGGATTCATTCTTCAGAACGCATGCTTATTTGGTGGAACATCTTCATCCCTCAATCCGGAGACATTTGATGGATGAAATAAATTGGAACGACCGTCTGATCGGGATCAAGGGCACCAGAGGAGTTGGGAAAACTACGTTTTTATTGCAGTATGCCAAAGAGCATTACCATCCGGAATCCAGGAATTGTTTATACATTAATCTCAACAACTTTTATTTTACTTGCAAACCGTTGACCGAATTTGCGGATGAATTTCAGATGCGTGGAGGACGTGTGTTGCTGATTGACCAGGTTTTCAAATATCCCGACTGGTCGAAAGATTTACGGTATTGTTATGATCATTTTCCCAACTTGAAAATTATTTTCAGCGGTTCTTCCGTGATGCGATTAAAAGATGAGAACCCGCATCTGTCGGGAAAAGCCGTTTCCTACAATCTACGCGGCTTTTCGTTCCGTGAATATATCAATCTGATGCTGGGGACAAATTATCCCGCTTATTCGCTGCAAGAGATCCTGGATCGACATGAAGAAATAGCGTCCGAAATCTGTGCCGAAATCAAGCCGCTGGCATATCTGGGCGATTACAAGCATCATGGGTTTTATCCTTTCTTTCTAGAGAAGCGCAATTTTTCCGAAAATCTCCTGAAAACAATGAATATGATGCTGGAAGTCGATGTATTGTCCATCAAACAGATCGAACAAAGCTACCTCCCCAAGATCAGGAAATTGTTGTATTTGCTCACCCTGTCTACTCCCGGAACGCCGAATATCAGTCATTTGAGTAAAGAAATCGGGACATCGCGGGCTACTGTAATGAATTATCTGAAATGCTTGAAAGATGCCCGTTTAATCAATATGCTCTACCCCAAGAACGAAGAGTTTCCCAAAAAACCGGCCATGGTATATATGCAAAATCCGAATTTGATCTATTCGATGCGACAGATTCATGCGGAAGAGCAGGCTGTGAGGGAAACATTTTTTTACAATCAGATTCATAAAGACTATAAAGTGAATTTAGGGAGGAAAGGCGTCCTTTTTTTAATTGAGAACAAACATCAATTTAATGTGCTTGGCGGCATTAGCAGGAAAATCAATCAGGATATCTTCTACGCGGTCGACGATATCGAAAAGGGGAAGATGAATCTGATTCCGCTTTGGCTGTTTGGTTTTTTGTATTGAAAATTAAATAATTAGCAACAATGAACAGCATTCTCAAATCTAACAGCGAATATATAAAGCCAATCATAATCACGCAACAACTTGTTGCGCAAAGTCCAAAGATGCGTAACTTGCTGATACTGCATAAAAAAACCCGGCTTCATCATCGACATATACATTCGAGAGAGGAAGTCCCGGGACTGCGGCGCAAAGGTAATACTTTTTT
>JAISUK010000049.1 GCA_031272075.1 Dysgonamonadaceae bacterium | reverse complement strand
AAAATCAGCGCAGCGATTTACATTCTTTTACAATATTTAAGGTCACATTGCGGATTGGGGGTATTATTTCGTTACGGATTATCGCCGGTTGAGACGGTGCGTGCAAGAGACGGTGCATGCACCGTCTCTACAAGGGGGTTGTGGGGTTTATCGTGGGTAATGTGTATTGATCAAATACTCCGCGATCTGCACAGCATTGAGCGCCGCACCTTTTTTGATCTGATCACCAACACACCAGAAAGAAAGCCCGTTGGGATTGGAGATGTCTTTCCGAATCCTTCCCACAAACACAGGATCTTGGGATGAAACAAACAGCGGCATGGGGTATTTTTTTTGATCGGGTTCATCAATGACGACAATCCCTTCGGCCTTTTGAAATGCTTCTCGCGCCTCGTCAACCGAAATCGGTCGTTCCGTAGCAATCCAGATCGCTTCAGAATGGGCACGTAATGCGGGAACCCTCACACACAAGGCGCTGACTTGAATATCCGAATGCATGATTTTGCGGGTCTCATTGAACATTTTCATCTCTTCTTTGGTATACCCGTTTTCCATAAAAACATCCACCTGGGGAATCAGGTTATAAGCCAATTGATAAGCAAACTTTTCCACTTTCGGCGCTTCCCCCCGGATGATTTGGCCGTATTGCTCTTCCAATTCTTTCATAGCGCTGGCCCCTGCACCCGAAGCTGCCTGATAAGTAGCGACATGCGCCTGCTTGATATGCGAAAGTTTTTCAATGGCGTTCAATGCAACAACCATCTGAATCGTCGTGCAGTTCGGATTGGCGATAATCCCCTTTGGATGATGCTTGGCATCTTCGGCATTGACTTCCGGGACGACCAACGGGACATCGTCGTCCATCCGGAAGGCGCTTGAATTATCTATCATGACGGCGCCGTATCGGGTGATTGTTGCTGCAAATTCTTTGGATACGCCCGCTCCCGCCGAGGTAAAAGCAATGTCAATTCCCTTAAAATCATCATTGTGCCGTAGTTCTTTTACTGTATAGCGTTTACCGCAATAATCATAAACACTGCCCGCACTCCGGCTTGAACCGAACAACACCAATTCGTCGAGAGGAAAATGGCGTTCTTCCAGGACACGTAAAAATTCTTGTCCTACAGCACCACTGACACCCACAATCGCAATTTTCATTTGTTAAAAATTAATTCTTTAAGAAAGTTTTTGAAATCTACTTGCAATAATATAAAAAACGCATTATATTTGCCTATCTATTTTTGAGAATAGCAATATAGAGTTTTGCTTGCAAAAGTAGGAATTATTAATCAAAACAACAAGAATTATGAAAAAATTTATCTTGTACCTGTTCTTCTCTGTTTCTTTTTGTGTGTATTCCGCTGAAAAAGCGACTTTCGGCGATGTGGTTTTTAATGAAATCATGGCTGCTCCGGCGACGGGACAACCGGAATTCATCGAATTGTATAATCGTTCGGGCAAGATTTTGCAGCTCGAGGGTTGGAAATATTATTATGCCAACAAGCCATATACGCTTCCGGATGTAACGATGAATCCATCGGACTACCTTGTCTTATGCAAACCGTCGGAAGTCCAATCGTTCCCTTCCGACGTAAAAGTGGTTGGCGTCACTTCATTTCCTGTTTTGGCGAATACCGGAAAATTGCTCTACCTGGAGGACAAAGAATCGACATTGATTTCCTGGTTTGAATATTCGGACAAATTGTATGGGAGCACTGAAAAAAAGGCAGGAGGATGGTCGTTGGAATGTATCGATCCTTCTAATTTGTCGAACAGCGCAACGAACTGGATAGCATCGGTTGCACAGGAAGGGCACACGGCGGGGAAACGCAATTCGGTGGATGCCTCAAATCCCGACAGCGACCGGCCGTTTGTTCAATCGTTTGAGGTGATCGAAGACAACAATACGGTCATATTGACTTTCTCCAAACCAATGGACAAATCGTCGTTGACCGCGGAAGATGGTTATATCATTGAAGATTCCGATTATCGAATCATGGATTTGCAGATCAACTATCCGCAAGGCGATCAAGTGACGATTCTGCTCAACCGCTTGCCCCCGAAAAACAGCATGATCACCATTCGACTGGACGGGAATGTGATTCGCGACATCTCCGGCTTCAGCTTACAAAACGGCAACGATATTGTAATCGGTTCGGGCGAGGAAGCGCTGCCGCTGGATGTTGTCATCAACGAAATCATGTTTAATGCTCCGGCAACAAGCGAGGAATATGTCGAATTGTATAACCGCTCCGACAAGACGATCGACCTGCGGTATTTGACCCTTGTAACGCGGAAAACAGATGGCGAATTGAATAAAATCTATCCGTTGACCACCGCTCCGGTGATGTTGTATGCAGGAGAATATATCGCGGTGTCAAAAAGCATAACAGCAGTATGCGCGTATTTTAACTGTACAGCTCCATCCGCATTGATGGAATCGAGCGTGGTTCCTGTATTGAATAACACTTCCGGTGATCTGGTATTGCTCAACAATGTGAACAACGAAATTATCGACGAACTTGTTTACAATGAGAAAATGCACTCGGAAGCAATAAAAGATAAAAAAGGCGTAGCGCTGGAACGGATCAGTCCGGATAGTGAGACCAATAATCCGGAAAATTGGCAATCGGCCGCTTCATTGAGTGGATTCGGGACACCGGGATATGCCAATTCTCAGACGGTGCAAAACAACAATCCCCTTTCAGTCAAGGACGAAATAACCATTGCTTATCCGGATTTCTTTATCGGGAACGATGCTTATCGGATCTGCTACCGATTTACAACGTCCGGCAATCGCTGCCGTATCTTTTTATTCGATACGATGGGAAGGATGCTGCAAATCATTGTCAACAACGAACTGTTGGGGACGGAAGGCGAAATAACCTGGTTCGGAGCAAATGATTCGGGACAAAAATGGCAGTCCGGACTGTATATCATCTATGCGGAAGTGATCACATCAACCGGGAACATCCGAAAATTTAAACTGCCTGTGGTAATAAAATAATCAATAACAGGTTAAGGATGGACGGTGGCCTCCAGTGTCGTTTATCATCGACGCTGCTTGTCCACCGTCTTTTTGCTTGCAATTAATGAAAAATAAATAATTGTTGCAGAATATAGACCGCGCATCCCGAAAGATAACCGACCAGCGCCAACAGCGATATCTTTTTGAAATACCAGATGAAGTCGATTTTTTCCATTCCCATGACTGCAACTCCGGCAGCAGACCCAATAATCAGGATGCTCCCGCCCGTTCCGGCTGTATAAGCAAGAAATTCCCAGAAATAATGATTTACGGGAAAAGTATACATGCCCATCGCACCGGCAACCAGCGGCACATTGTCGACCACAGACGACAGCACGCCTATCAGCGTCGTAATCAGATAATACTTGCCGGGTTCAGCTATCGGAATCGTATCCAGCGATTCCGACAACATCCCCAAGTGACCGTATGTCTGTAAGGCCGCTACTGCGAGCAAGATTCCAAGGAAAAATAAGATGCTTGGCGTGTCAACTCTTCGCAAAATGGATGCAACGCTCAGTCGCGAACCGGCAGCTTCGGTTAGCTGCATGCGGTGGTGAATGATTTCGGTAGTCATCCACAACACGCCCAGACCGCCCAACATGCCGATATAGGGCGGCAAGTGAGTAATGGTCTTAAATACAGGAACGAACAACAAGGCGCCGACTCCCAAGAAAAAAATGAAATTTCTCAACGGGTTCGGAACTTTAAATTCTGTCCCATTGGTCGATTTTGTTCCGGGATGTTGAATATTCCCTTTCATTGTGAAAGAAAGAATCAGCAATGGAACGATGATGGAAATCAAACTGGGAAGAAATGTCATAAAAATGATTCTGTCGGCAGTGATTTTAGCGCCAATCCACAACATGATGGTGGTCACATCCCCGATGGGCGACCAGGCTCCGCCGGCATTGGCAGCCAGGATTACCATGCCTGCGTAAAACCAGCGTTCTTTCTGGTCGGAAATAATTTTTCGCAACAGTGCAATCATCACAATCGACGTCGTCAGGTTGTCCAATACTGCCGACATAAAGAAAGTCAAAATGCCGATAATCCACAGCAATGTCGTTTTTTTTGTCGTCGTAATTTTGTCCGTAATGAGGCGAAAGCCTTCATGGGAATCCACGATTTCTACAATCGTCATGGCACCCAACAAAAAAAACAAGATCTCGGCGACTTCCCCCAAGTGATGTAATAACGGATCATGGGTAATCCATGAAGCAAAATTGGCGTCCGGATGAGCGGAGAGATATGCTTGAAAATCATTAAAAACCGGCATGGAAGCAGGATCTCCCAATATCAACAACACCCATAAAATTGCGCCGAGAAGCAATGCCGTCGCCGACTTGTTGATATGAATGGGATGCTCAAAAGCAATGCAGGTATAACCTAATATAAATACAATAATTACTATATAAAACATGAATAATGCCTTTTTTGAAGGTGCAAAGATAGCCTATTTTCTACAAACGGCAAAACGTCCTTTTCTATAATTTATTTTGCAATGTAAAAAATAATATCTAATTTTGAACTCGAAAAGTGACGAGTTTTGTTGTTACTTTCTTCATTTTTTTATTTTTTGGTTAATGGATGCCCGGATGGTGGAATGGTAGACACGCAAGACTTAAAATCTTGTGACCATCGCGGTTGTGCGGGTTCAAGTCCCGCTCCGGGTACCTAAGGGGACTTTCCTCCATTTTTAGGGGAAAGTCCTTTTTTATTTTGCTTGTAATTGTTTGATAATTCAAGATTTACAATGAAACTCGGCTCTAACGCAAACTTTGCCTGCGTGTTGCCTTTCTTCACGTGAATATGTAGCGGTTCGTGTTCGTAAGTTCAATTAGTAAATGCAACTTACGGAATTTTATAACTACACTCAAAATTTTTATTTCAATTCCGAATATTGTACTTTTGTATCCTAAAATTACAAAACGTGGGGAAAAACAAATTACGGAAATTTGAGGAAATGGAAACCTTTCCGAATGTATTCCAATTCCCGTTTTCACAGTTGCAGGAGACCGGATTTGAAATGAAAGGAAAATGGAACGAATCCTGTTTCGGGAACAACAATCCGATTGTCTTGGAATTGGGCTGCGGCAAAGGAGAATACACCGTCAGCCTCGGCAAAATGTTCCCATCCAAAAACTTCATCGGCATCGACATCAAAGGCGCACGCATCTGGACCGGCGCCAAGCAAGCCATTGCCGACAAGATGCAGAATGTCGCTTTCTTACGTACGCACATCGAACTGATTGATCGTTTCTTTGCGCAGCACGAAATCGCCGAGATCTGGATCACTTTTCCCGATCCGCAGGCACAAAAAAGGAACAAGCGATTGACTTCATCCCGTTTTCTAAGCCTTTACAGCAAGATCCTCCGCCAACAGGGAATTATCCACCTGAAAACCGACAGCAACTTCCTGTATACATATACCTGTGGAATCGTTCAGGAGAACCATCTCCCGATACGGATGCAGACGACGGATCTTTACCGAACGCATCCAACGGACGAAGTATTGGCTATCCGAACCTTTTATGAACAGCAATGGCTCGAACGCGGATTAAGCATCAAATACCTGCAATTCGTCTGTGAACCGCGTGCTCAGTACCTGGAACCGGACATGGAAATCGAGCCCGACGGCTATCGGAGTACCTGTCGCAGAAAAAACAACATAATCAATAATGAACGTTTAGTATGACATCTCCCAACCAGATTAAGCAAGCATTGGCCAATGTACGTTATCCGGGTTCCGGCAAAACCATCGTCGAACTGGGCATGGTTAGCGACGACATTCATATCAATGGCGATCATGTCGCTTTTTCCATCTTGTTCGATAAACCGAACGACCCTTTCATTAAATCCATCATCAAAGCGTCGGAAACTGCTATATTAACGTATATCGGCCCGGATATCCGCATCCAGGGAAACATCGAAGTGAAGACAAAACAGCCACCCGTCAAAGCTGCGGAAAGGCCATTGCCTCAGGTAAAAAATATCATCGCCGTGGCGTCGGGAAAAGGCGGCGTCGGGAAAAGCACCATCTCCTCCAACATGGCCGTCGCATTGGCGCAAATGGGATACAAAGTCGGCTTGCTGGATGCAGACATCTACGGCCCAACCATCCCAAAACTTTTCAAACTGGAAGAAGCGCAGCCATTGATGCAACATATCGGCGAACGCGACTTGATTGTCCCGGTTGAGCATTACGGCGTCAAGGTCTTGTCCATCGGATTCTTTGTAAACAAAAACGATGCGTTGATATGGCGGGGAACGATGGCCGGCAACGCCTTGAAACAACTGATCAACGACGCCTACTGGGGCGAACTGGATTACTTCTTACTGGATTTGCCTCCTGGCACCAGCGACATCCACTTGACAATAGTGCAGACATTGCCCGTCACCGGCGCAGTTGTGGTCGGCACACCACAAGAAGTTGCGCTGGCAAGCGTAAAAAAGGGAATCAGCATGTTTACCGAAGCGAGAATCAACGTGCCGGTTCTCGGCATCGTCGAAAACATGGCCTGGTTTACGCCCGAAGAACTCCCCGACAATCGATATTATATCTTCGGCAAAGAAGGATGCAAACGCCTGGCGGAAGCGATGAACATCCCCCTGCTTGGGCAAATCCCGATTGTTCAGAGCATCTGCGAAGGAGGCGACTGCGGTGAGCCCGCAGTATTAGACCGCGACAGCATTGTTGGGAAAACCTTCCTGCAATTAACAGAGAACCTGGTGCATCAAGTGGAGTATCGCAACAGCCATCTGGAGGCTTCAAAACGGGTGGAAGTGAAGAGTATAATTCCAATGTGATTCACCATGAAACCTACCGAGATGAATGTGAAACCCTTGGATGTCGTCTTACTTGGCGCCGGAAACGTCGCCACCCAACTGGGAATGGCTTTGCTGAAAAATAAAATCCCTGTCGTCCAGGTTTACAGCCGCAAAATCGATTCAGCATCGGCTTTGGGCGACCGCTTGCAGGTGCCCTATACCAACCTGCCCGCTCGGATTACTCCGAATGCTGCGGTATACATCTTCTGTGTGAAAGACGATGCTTTATTGCCGTTATTGAAATCATTTCCAAAAAATCCGGGACTGTGGGTACATACTGCGGGAAGCATCCCGATGTCCGTTTTTGAGGATTTTTCCGACCGCTTTGGCGTCTTATACCCTTTACAGACCTTTACGAAGGACAGGGAACTGTCGTTCAAAGAAATACCTTTATGTATCGAAGCAAATAACAAGGCAGACGAACAGCTTCTGCTCCATCTGGCAAGGAAACTCTCGCGCAACGTGCTGCCGTTGCCTTCCGAAAAAAGACGCTACTACCACCTGGCAGCTGTTTTCGCTTGCAATTTTACCAATCATTTGTATGCACTGGCGACCGACATCCTGCAAGCGCATCAATTGGATCGTCGTTATCTGGAACCGCTCATTCTTGAAACTGCGCTCAAAATCAAAGATCTTTCTCCGCAGCAAGCACAAACGGGACCTGCTGTCCGCTACGACCGCAAAATCATGGATGCCCATTTGCGGTTGTTGCACGATGATACAATGAAACAAAAAATTTATCGTTTAATCAGTCAAAGCATCCATGACTGCGCTGTTTTGAACATTAATTCAGAAATAAAATGAGAATAATTAATTTTGATCTGACTAAAATAAAAGGGATCGTTTTTGACGTCGACGGCGTCCTTTCTCCGGATTTTATCCCGTTGCATCCGTCGGGCGAACCGATGCGGTACGTCAATACCAAAGACGGATACGCCATGCAATTAGCGGTAAAAAAAGGGCTTCAATTGGCCATCATCACCGGAGGCTATACCGAAGCAATTCGCATCCGTTTTGAAACACTCGGATTCCAACATATCTACATGCGTTCCAAAGTGAAAATGATCGACTTTGACGATTTCCTGAAAAAAACCGGCCTGCATACAGACGAAGTAATCTATGTGGGCGACGACATCCCCGACTATGAAATCATGCAACGCGTCGGTTTGTCGGCCTGTCCCTGCGATGCAGCACCCGAAATCAAGGCCATCGCCCACTACATCTCCCCGAAGCGAGGCGGTGAAGGCGTAGGCAGGGACATCATCGAACAAGTGATGAAAATTCAGGGCACATGGATGCAGGATGACGCATTCGGCTGGTAAATAACCGTCAAGTAACAACCGCCATGTGGAATCATCAACTGAAATACGACATCGTACTGGGGTCTAACTCACCGCGAAGGAAAGAATTATTGGCAGGTTTGGATATCCCGTTCGAAGTCAAAACGATGCCCAATGTAGACGAGACCTATCCGCCTGCATTGCAAAAGGAAGCGATCCCCATCTATCTGTCAGTCAAAAAAGCGAATGCCTACTCCCGACTGATGACCGACCGTACGTTATTGATTACCGCAGACACCATCGTCTGGCTGGAAGATCGCGTTTTTAACAAACCTGCGGACGAAGCGGATGCAATTCAGATGCTTCGCGCACTGTCGGGAAAGACGCACGAAGTGATTACAGGGGTCGCTGTCACCACAAAAGAAAAACAACTCACCTTCCATTCGGTGTCGAAAGTCACATTCGCTGTACTCGAAGAAGAAGAGATTCATTACTACATCTCGAAATACAAGCCCTACGATAAAGCGGGCGCCTACGGGGTGCAGGAATGGATCGGCTATGTCGGCGTGGAACAATTGGAAGGTTCGTTCTACAATGTGATGGGACTCCCCGTCAGGATGCTTTATTCATATCTTAAACAAATTATTTTCTAATGAAACGGAAACTATTTTTTTCAATTATGACAATCGTCACCATTTTTCAAGCATGCAATGTGAATAATAAACAAACATCGCAAAGCGAAACAATCATCAACAAAAAACCAGTCAGAATTGAGGACGGACGACTGAATGCCGAAATCCTTCAAACACTGGGACAGGTTGCCGGCGTTGCCGTCTCGCCCGATAACCAACAAATTCTCTACGGCGTCACCTATACCGACATCGCGTCCAACAAACGAAACAGGGAACTTTTCATCGTCAATCGCGACGGAACTGACAAAAAAAAGATTACTTCAACGCCCAAGAGTGAATCGGAGGCGCAATGGGTGAAAAACGGCGGCAAGATTGCATTCCTCTACGACAATCAACTCTGGGAAATGAATCCCGACGGTTCCAACCGTAAACAAATCAGCCGGATAGAAAACGGCATCGAAGCGTTTAAATATGCTCCCGACGGGTCGAAAATCCTTTTTATCAGCACCGTAAAATCAGGAGAACGCACCGTCGATCGCTATCCCGACTTGGAGAAGGCCAAAGGCAGGATCATCGACGACCTGATGTACAAGCATTGGGATGAATGGGTAGAATCAATACCGCATCCTTTCGTCGCAGACTACAAAGACAATGCCCTTTCCAATATCACCGACCTGCTGGATCGGGAACCCTACGAATCACCTTTAAGACCGATGGGCGGTATTGAGCAACTCGATTGGTCGCCCGACAGTAAGACCATTGCCTACACTTGCCGCAAGAAAACCGGAAAAGCTTATTCTCAATCTACCAATTCGGATATTTTCTTATACAACGTCGAAACGAAAACCACCACCAACCTGACTGAAGGCAACGGCGGCTACGACACCAACCCCGCTTTTTCGCCCGACGGGAAACAGATCGCCTGGCTCAGCATGGAACGCGACGGCTATGAATCGGATAAAAACCGGCTGTTTGTCACGAACCTTGATACAGGAGAGAAAGCATACATCACGAAAACTTTCGATTATGACGTCCATGATTTTTGCTGGGCGGTCGATTCGGAAAGCATTTTCTTCCTGTCGTGCGTCAAAGGCACAACGCATATTTATTCCACCAACGTCAAAATTGAGGACACGAAAAACAACACCCGCGTGTTTACTCCGATCACTGACGGCGACTACGATTATGCCTCCGTCGCGCTCGCCGACGATTGTTTGATTGCACTGCGTCATTCCTTGTCCGGACCGAACGAAGTCTACTGCTTGACTGCACTAAACAGCGAACAGACAACCCCTTATGTTGCTGCCAATATTTCACATGAAAATGACGACATCCTGGCGCAAATCACCATGGGAAAGGTAGAAGAACGCTGGATTAAAACCACCGACGGCAAAGAAATGCTGACTTGGGTCGTTTATCCGCCTCAGTTCGACCCGCAGAAGAAATACCCCGCGATACTCTATTGCCAGGGCGGTCCGCAGAACACCGTCAGCCAGTTCTGGTCAACCCGCTGGAACCTGCAAATAATGGCTGCCCACGACTACATCATCGTGGCGCCTAACCGTCGCGGTGTGCCGGGTTTTGGCGCTGCATGGAACGAGCAGATCAGCGGCGACTATGGCGGCCAGAACATGAAAGACTACTTTTCTGCCATCGACGCGTTGGCGAAAGAGCCATATATCGACGAAAACCGTCTGGGATGCACGGGCGCAAGCTATGGCGGCTTCTCCGTCTATTGGCTGGCGGGACATCACAACAAGCGATTCAAAGCGTTCTGGGCGCATGCCGGCATTTTCAACCTGGAGGCGCAATACCTCGAAACGGAAGAGATGTGGTTTGCCGACTGGGATTTAGGCGGCCCTTTCTGGGACAAATCCAACAAGACGGCGCAGCAGAGTTTCGCCGATTCGCCCCACCGGTTTGTTGACCAATGGGACACGCCAATCGCCATCAGTTGCGGCGAACTCGACTACCGGATTCTTGCCTCACAAGGCATGATGGCGTTCAATGCCGCTCAGCTGCGCGGCATCCCCTCGCGCATGCTCATCTATCCCGACGAAAATCACTGGATCCTGAAACCGCAAAATGCCGTACTGTTTCAACGAGAATTTTTCAGGTGGTTCGACAGTTGGCTGAAGGATTGAAGGATTGAGGGATTGAAGGATTGAGGGTCGGTAATCGCCGGTTTGAGCGTTGAATCATACAGCGATTTGTCTTTGACGATTTCGATCGCTTTGTTCAAATCGCTGTCATCATTATAGAGCGAATGGATGAGTTTTCCTTTCCAGTAATAATATTGGTTCATGATTTCGCTCGCCAATATTTTTTTCAATTGGGGCTTGTATAATTCCAGATCCCGATCCAGATCCGGTTGCAGTTTCTTTTCCAGCAAAGCATATTCTTCGGAAGCGGTATTCATGTATCCTTCAAATACCATAATTTCCTTGAGGGCTTGCAGCGCTTTTCCGCTTTGGCGGTCGTAATCAAAATGCTTCTCCTTGACGAATCGCTTAAATTCTTCGTAATCGGCATCCGAGAGCTGAAAGTCGAACGGCGTGGCTATCTCCGGATGCAGAATCCGCCACTGCACCACAAAATCAAAAAAGATTCCGTCATTGTCCATATAAAAAGAGATGGTCGGAATGCGTTCTTCCGCAACAATGAAATCAGGATTGACGCCTCCCCCATCCCGCACAGGACGCCGATTTTCGGTATAAAACACCGTTGTCAGGCTATCAGGGATACGTTCGGCATAGCCTTCCGGATTGCGATGGGCATAATCGATCGCCTGCACACAACGACCGCTGGGGATATAATATTTGGAGGTGGTGATTTTCAACTGGGCATTATACGGCAAGTCGCGCGGCGTTTGAACCAGCCCTTTCCCGTATGAGCGACGGCCTACAATCACCGCCCTGTCCAAATCCTGCAAAGCTCCCGCCACTATTTCGGAGGCGGAAGCCGATCCGCGGTTTACCATCACCACCAGTGGAATTTCCAGATCCACCGGATTTTGTGTCGCACGAAACACCCTGTCCCACTGTTTCACTTTCCCTTTGGTAGAAAGGAGCACCTTCCCTTTGGGAACAAACATATTCACAATCTGCAAAGCTTCTTCCATGATTCCTCCGGGATTGTTGCGCAAATCAATGATCAACGATGTGATGCCGTGATTTTTCTTCAAATCGACGAAGGCAGCCCTGAAATCCTGAAAACATTGATCGGTGAAATTGGAGAGCGCAATATAGCCGATAGTACTGTCCAGCACCCCATAATAGGTGATGGGGGAGAGGTGAATGCGTTCGCGTTCGATTTCGATGGTCACCGGCTTTTTTGTGCCTTGCCGCAGGTATTTGATTTTCACTTTCGATCCCGGTTGGCCTTTCAATTTCTCACTGGCATCAGCCGAAGATTTTCCTGCAAGCGATTCACCATCGATCTCCAGGATCTGGTCTCCCGCCTGCAACCCGCTTCGTGCTGCGGGCATTCCCTCGTAGGGATCCATAATCAGGATCTTCCCGTCGCGAAAAGTAATGACAGCCCCGATCCCCGCATATTCACCGGTAATTTTGAACTTAAAATCGGCCATCTGGTCTTCCGAAATGTATTCGGTATAAGGATCCAGCGTTTCAAGCATACTCTCAATTCCGGTCTGTATGGCGGTTTTCGCATCAATCGAATCGACGTAAAACAGATTCAATTCTTTGAATACGGAATTAAAAATATCCAAGTTCTTGCTGACTTCAAAATGCTGTGTCTCGTTGAGTTGTGCTTTCAGACACGCAAAATTCATTACAATGGTCAAGCACAATACTGTTCTGAAATAATTCATAAGATTCAAAATAATAATTTATACTCCTCGTTCTGCTGAATAGCCTTCACATCCGAACGAATCCGTTTCCAAGTCGATTCCGGAAGCCGGGTGCCGACGACCTGTATGACATTTGACGCCAAAATGGTGCCTATCTTTCCGCATTGTTCCAAATTCAGTTGATGCATCAATCCGTAAAAAAATCCGGCAGCATAAAAATCGCCTGCGGCAGTAGAATCTACCATCCGCACCTCGATGGCCGGGACATGAACCAGCGTATCGCCCTGCATGACCAATGAGCCTTGTGATCCCATTTTCACTACCGCTATCTGCACTTTGGAGGCCAGCAACAGGACGGATTTCCGTGCATCTTTGCCCGTCAATGCTTTGGCTTCTTCTTCATTTGCAAACACAATATCCACGTATTCCTCGATCAAGCGAAACAAAAACGCGCGATTCTCTTCCACGACATTATAACTCGCCAAATCGAGCGAAATCAGGCACCCCTGCGCTTTCGCCATCTTCACGGCAGTTTCGATCAATTGATAATTTTGCACCAAATAGCCTTCTATATAAAAATAGGCATGCGAACGAAACAATGCTTCCTGCAATTCGTCGGCGACTAAGTTGGAAGCAGCGCCGAGGTAAGTTCCGAAAGTACGTTCCCCTTCGGGCGAGATGAAGGTAATCGCTGTTCCCGAAGGCGCTTCTTCTTTATACAGATAAGGGGTCACACCTGCCTCTTTGATGGCATTGAAATAGAGTTCGGCATATTCGTCGTTCCCGATTTTTCCAATAAATCCGGCCTCAACCCCCAATTTGGCCAAGGCCAGCAAGGTGTTGGAAGCCGAACCGCCACTGGCAAACTGCAACTGCATTCCACTGATGCGGTTGAAGATCTGCGCCCGTTTATCCGCATCTATCAATTGCATACTCCCTTTCGATATGCCCAATTCGGACAATATCGCATCATTTTCCAACTGTACCAATACATCCTCCAATGCATTTCCTATTCCTAAGATTTTCTTCATTTACAAAAAATTTTTTTGCAAAGATATTGTATATTTGGAAAAAAGCCATTACCTTTGCCCAGCATTTCTAAAAAATGCCTTATTACTCTTCCTTAGCTCAGTCGGTTAGAGCATCTGACTGTTAATCAGAGGGTCCTTGGTTCAAGTCCAAGAGGGAGAGCAAACTGAAAATCAATCATTTACCTTTTGTATGTCGCGGCATACAGAAGGTTTTTTGCTTTAAGATAGTTGGTTTGTGCAGCCGGATTTCTCACATTTTCCTTTCAAAAACAAATAAAATTAAAAAAAACATTACCTTTGTAAAAAATGCAGGAAACAGGTATGGAACGAGCATGATTTTCAAACATCCAAATTGATGACTATAATGACATACGAATTCCATACGACCGGTGAGCCGTGAACAAATAAGCGGGTGAAGAGATGGAGGAATGCCTCTCGCAGTTTTCTGCTACAGAATAAGCAAATAGAAACAAGTGGAAGTAATTATGGAGAAGCTCATCATTGAAAAGTTGAAGGCCGGCGACGAAAAAGCTTTCAAACATATCTATGACCGACACTATGTATTACTCTGTCGTTTTGCAAACCTGATTCTGAACGATGCCTTTCTCGCCGAAGAAATTGTAAACGATGTGATTTTCTATCTGTGGGAACACCGTGCAGACTTAGAGATCGCTTACTCCCTGCGCGCCTACCTGCTGCGTGCGGTACGCAACCGTTGTCTGAACGAATTGAATACTTTAACCCATCGAAAAGAGCACTGTTTTTCCGCTTTTCCACATTCCGAAAATAGCAATTTCGCCGATTCGTTCTTCGTAACCGACGAACATCCCCTGGGTGCGTTGTTGGAGCAGGAGCTGGAGGACTTGTTGACCCGAAGCATTGAAGCGCTCCCCGAAGAATGTCGCGCCGTATTCATCAAAAGTCGTTTTGAACAAAAAAATTACCAAGAAATCTCCGCAGAGTTAAACATTTCCGTCAACACCGTCAAATATCATATCAAGCATGCCTTATCGGTCTTACGCGTCGAGTTCTCGGAATACCTCCAAGTGCTTCTGCTCCTTATTTGACAGGGGATTTTTGGTCGTTAGGGCATCCATATCGGTAGAAAAAACCGGAATATTCGATTCATCCATTTTTGTCAAAAATTGAAGCACCGGCTTTGCGCAATTCAGAAAAAATGGCGTCCCCCACTACCCTAACGATCATTTATTTTGTCTTAATAATATACATCAAAATGATTTGATATGAGAATATTGATTTATTGCTCGCTCGTCCTACTCGTTTTGCGCCCGAATGTTCTTGCGAAGCGTCGCTTTCAAAACCCGGCAATTTTATCCCTCATCACCTTCCTGACATCATTGTCGGGCATCTTCGCTCAGGAAAATCTTCCCTACAAACCGTGGAAAGATTTTAATGGCGATACCGTTCAATATCTGGATTATAATTTCTATACCAGGGAATCGCAATATCATGGAAAAAAAGCATCAGCTGTGTTGGATGATCTGGAATTGCCTATCACACATGTAGGTGAGGTAGTAAAGTCCATTGGATTACATAATTCAGATATTAAACCGTGTGTAGTTTCAGTAGGAGATAGCTACTACAACATGAAACCGAATATTTTTACTTAAAGCAAAAAAGTTTCATTTTCGACTACCCTAAAGAAGATTTTTTTTGTCTTATATTAAATCGAGTCTGATATCATGCAAACAACAGAAGAAAAAAATATCGACGAATTGATCTCCTTATACCTGTCTGGAGGGTTGGATCAAGCGGAATTGGAAGCGTTGAAGCAATGGAGCCTCCAATCTGAAGCCAATCGCAAGTATGTAAGGAATCAATTTGAAATTTGGTTTTCGTCCGGCATTTCGGACGATTCCGTCACTTTCGATAAAGAAAAAGCATTTGAATTGTTCAAACAACGAGTGAATCAAGCAATGAAAGAAAAAAACAACACCCGCTTCACCTGGAGTCGCTTTTATCGTGTTGCCGCGATCATCCTGATCCTGGTGTTGCCGCCGACGGCCTATTGGCAAGGTCGAAAGACGGTAAAACAGACGTTTGCGGAGACGACCATCGAAGTCCCCACAGGCGCCCGCACCAAACTCTCGCTGCCCGACGGCACCCTGGTGTGGCTGAACGCAGGTTCAAAAATGCTTTATTCACAGCGCTTCGGCGTCGACGACCGCAAACTGAAGCTCGAAGGCGAAGGCTATTTTGAAGTCGTCACAAACAAAAAGATTCCTTTTGTCATCCAAACAAAAGAAGTGGATCTGAAGGTGTTGGGAACCAAATTCAATTTCAAGAACTACCCAGAAGACGAAGAGGTCATCGTCGATCTGGTGGAAGGAACAGTCGCCTTACAGCACGGAGCGACGGAATTTCTGCTGGAAGCCGATGAGAAGCTGGTGCTGAACAAGATCACCAAACAGATGACAAAAACAAAAACCAATGCGGAGTTCGCCAATGTCTGGGCAAATGATGAACTGTTCTTCGACGAAGAATTGCTGGTTGACATTGCCAAGGAACTCATGCGTTGTTACGACGCAAAAATCGTCGTCGCCGACTCTTCGCAGCAGAAACGGTTTTACGGCAGTTTCAAAGTGTCGGAAAATACCATCGACGAAGTGCTCGGCACAATTGCCTCCACCAACAGAATGAAATATCGGTACGAAAACGGAATCCATATATTGTATTAAACCCATTTGTTGAATATTAAAAATTGAATCTTATGAACAAAAAGACACTTTCTGGCTAACATTAAGCAAATAATGCAGGACGCCACACCCTTATTATAAAATCATACTGTCGCAATGATGACATTTTGATCTTTATGATGACGCCGATGCAATAAATTATTACTAAACCATCATTTTTTATCTACTTACACATTTAAAATCTTCATGAGTTATGGGATACATAAATAAGGCTATTTTGATAGCCACAGTATTTTTTTGCGCTTATTTATCGTTGTCTGCTCAGAATATCTCGCTAAATATGAGCAATGTAACCGTTAAAGAAGCAATGGATCAATTGAAAAAAACTTCCGGATACTCGTTCGTGTTTTCTTCGATTGATGTAAACACCAGAAATCGCATTTCGATATCTGTAAAAAATGCCACCATCGATGCGGTAGTGAAACAGATTTTGCAAGGACAGGAGGGATTGAGCTACGAAATCAAAGACAAGAACATCATCGTAAAAAAAGTACAACCTCCTGTTTCTCCGGCCAAAAAGATTACGGCAACCGGCAAAGTGATTGATTCCA
Source organism: Dysgonamonadaceae bacterium (assembly GCA_031272075.1). Taxonomy (GTDB): domain Bacteria; phylum Bacteroidota; class Bacteroidia; order Bacteroidales; family Azobacteroidaceae; genus BNXB01. The sequence continues at coordinate 55,988 of JAISUK010000049.1, read as the reverse complement.
GCGGCTACCCAATCGACGGCGTCACCGTCCTCGAAAAGGGGACACAAAACGGCACATTCACCGACCGCGACGGCAATTTTTCACTGAATACCACCGACAATGCCATACTGTCTTTCTCGTTTATCGGATTCACCAAACAGGAGATCAATGCGGCAACAGAGATGAAAATCTCGCTTAAAGAAAACGTCGAAATGCTGGAAGACGTGGTGATCACCGGCTATATGAATATCGACAAAGGCTCGTATGTCGGCGCAATCTCCACCGTGAAGGTCGACGAAATCAAAGTGGCCGGCGAATCCAGCATCGACTACATGCTTCAGGGCGTTGTACCAGGCATGTCGGTATTGATGTCGTCCGGACAGGTCGGCGCCACACCGAAAATCCGCATTCGCGGCACTTCCACCATCCTCGGCAACCAGGAACCGGTCTGGGTTGTGGACGGAATTATACAATTGGATCCACTGCCGATACCCAACGACATGGGTTCGCTGGCAAGCGACCTGACCGAACTGCGCGAGATCGCTTCCAACGCCATCTCTTGGCTGAACCCGAACGATATAGAAAGTCTCACCGTACTGAAAGACGCCTCCGCTACCGCCATTTACGGATCGAAAGCTGCCAACGGCGTCATTGTCATCACCACCAAGAAAGCCCGTCCGGGACATACGTCGGTTTCATACAACGGATCTTTCACCATTGGGCAAAAGCCGGTCTACGGGATGTACGACATGATGAATTCACAAGAACTGATGCAGTATGCACACGAAATTTACCGCGAACGTTCGAGATATACATCCGACGTACTGCCCATCGGTTACGCCAGCCTGATGTATCGACTGGAAAGCAAACAAATCGACAACGCCACCTTTGCTGCCGAATACGCCAAGATGGAGTCCCAAAACACCGACTGGTTCGATCTGCTGTTCCGCAACAATTTCAGTCAAAACCACAACATCAGCATCGGCGGGGGGAACGAAAACATCACCAACCGCACCTCTTTCGGCATCAACAAACAACACGGGGAAGCCATCGGCAACAATTCTTCGGCATACAGCGCCACTTCAAATAGCACCATTAAATTAGGAGATCGATTGACAATCAACCTATTATTGAAAGGAAGCATCAACGAGACCTCCGGCTTCGCTTACGGGGTTAATCCGTTCAATTACGCTTACAATACGGCGCGCACCGTCCCGATGTACGATGACGACGGCAATCTGTTCTACCACGAAAAGTCCGGACAAACAAGCACCGTCATCAGCAGCAAATACACCTATTTGTATAATATTCAGAACGAAATCAACAACACCGGCAACAACAACAGTACCAAAAACCTGGATGCTACCATCGACCTGCGTTTGAAACTGAGCGACAAACTGGAGTACCAGGGAGTGTATGCTTACGCCACCTCGTCGTCGCAAATCAAATCGTACGCGACAGAACTCTCGCACTACATCACTCAAATTCGGGGATACGAATACGAAACTGTGTTGCCCAATTCCACGCAGGAACTGGCCTCCCGTCTGCCTTACGGCGGTCTGGTATCGATCGAAGGAGCATCGAACAATTCTTTCACTTTGCGTAACAGTCTGGTATACAACAACAAAATCAATGACATTCACCGACTGACTGTACAATTGGGATCGGAAATTCGCTCGACACTGACGGAAGGCAGCACCGTGCTGCGCTACGGCTACCTGCGCTACCGCGGAGAAAGTTTCGCTCCGGTACCGGAAAAGCCGGCCATGCTGACCAACACATCGGCTATGTCTTTGCATGAAGCCATGCGCTCCAATTCGAGCATTGTCAATCAGGAAAACAATTACGTGAGCGAATATTTTTCGGCTATCTACGGATATGACGAACGTTATGTGCTGAACTTCAATGCCCGCCTGGATGCTTCAAACCGCTTCGGCCAAGACAAGAACAAGCTGTTTCAGCCTGCTTGGTCGGCAGGCGTGAAATGGCGCGTTGGAAACGAACATTTCTTCGACAATTCCGGTTGGATCAGTTCATTCGATCTTTCAGCCTCCTACGGTTATCAGGGAAATGCCGTCGAAACGGTATCGCCTTATCTGATAGCTATCGACGGCGGATTGAGTTCTTTCGTGAAACAATACACCTTGAATATCAAGTCGCTGCCCTATCCCGACCTGGGTTGGGAAAAAACCAATTCATGGAACCTGAGTCTCGATTTCGGATTCCTAGACAATCGCCTCAACGCCATTTTCAACCTCTACCGAAAAACAAGCGACGTACTGGCTTCGCGCGATGTGCCGGTCGAAAACGGAATGAACAACGCCATTGTGATGGGATCTAAAATGATTAACAGAGGCTATGACTTGGTTGTAAGCCTGATACCTGTAAAAACCCGCGACTTCACCTGGCAATTCTCCGTAAATACCGGTATCGCCCGCAATACACTGGAGAACAATAACCGCGTCAATGTGCTCGACGACTACCTGACGGGAAATGCCATCGTCAACGGCGAAGCCTATTCCTCTTTCTGGTCGTATGCCTACGACAAACTGGATCCCGAAAACGGACGCCCGCTGTTCAAATACATGGACATCGATCCCACCGAAAACGATCTGGATTATCTGGTCTATAGCGGGAAACTGCAACCCGACTTTTCCGGCGGTCTGCAAAACCAGCTGCGCTACAAGCGTTGGGCATTGAACATGCAATTCGCCATTTCGATGGGCGGGCAAAAACGGTTGCCGACATTCTACAACATCAGGGGAGCGCATACGCCCGAACAAAACGTGCCGCGCATCATCATGAATCGCTGGAAACAACCCGGCGACGAGCTATATACCAATATCCCGTCGATCCCCGACGGCAACCTCAACAATTTGTACATTTACTTGCCGAATCTGATTAATACATTCATAAGCCCTTATGAAATGTATAACAAATCGGATTTGCGGGTAGCCGACAGTGATTTCATCCGCTGCCGTCAGATTTCGTTGACCTATTCCGTGCCACCCAAATGGCTCGCACGAATACATCTGGCCGACTTGAGGGCTTCGCTCAGCATGGCGAACCCTTTCCTGATCGCTTTCGACAAAGAATGGAGAGGCTATGATCCGGAAACGGGAGGCTGGCCGGCGCGCAGGAGTACATCGCTCTCATTGTCCGCATCGTTTTAATGCTTAATTTATTCATTCTAAAAGATTACTCTCATGAAATACAAAATATTATCCATAGCTTATACGGTCGGAGGCTTACTGCTGTTTGCCTGTTCCGACTTTCTGGAAGAGAAATCGCAAAGCGAAGTCATACCCACAACGACGACCGACTATCGGGAACTGCTTGTCGGTTCAGGATATCCGAACAACACTGAACCGGCAGATTTTACCTATTATTTCGGCGACGATGTGGAACTCAATTTTTATAATGCCGAATATATCAATAGCTCCGAAGCGCTCCGCTACTCGCTGATGTATACCTGGCAACCTGCTTCCACGGAAGGCGACGGATTGGGTGATCCGGTAAACGAAAATGCCGGAAGCACTGCCTACTATGCCATCTATGAACGCATCAAAGGCTGCAACGCTGTGCTGGATTATATCGACGACGCCATCGGACCGCAGGCAGAAAAAGACCGCGTCAAAGCGGAAGCCCTCGCGATTCGCGCTTTTCACTACTTCAAACTTGTCAACCTCTACGGCGAACCGTACAACCACAACAAGGACGCCCTGGGAGTGCCGTTGAAATTAAATTCGACGATGACGGAAGATTTTTTGCCGCGTAATACCGTCGCCGAGGTTTACGACACCATTGTCGCCAACCTGAAAACAGCCTGCGCACTGATGGACCCGTTGCCCATCCTCCGCAAGAATTACCGCATCAACCAGCCGGCTACACATACCTTCTTTTCGCGGGTTTACCTGTATATGGACAACTTTGAGGCATGCGTCGCCGAAGCCAACAAAGCACTATCACAAGGCGCCGTCTTGCAGGATATCACCACAGGGAGTTTTGCCGGTTCGACTTATCTGAATTACAACAATCCGGAAATAGAATGGATGTTCGGAGCAGATGCGCAAGCCAATCAAAGCACTTACATCCCGAAGCCTGACTTTTTGGATTCTTTTGATAAGGTCAACGATTCGCGCTACCGTTTTGGGTTTGCTTTCGGTTATAACCAACAATATGCGCTGGTGAATAAATGGATAACCGGCGTCCTCGATCCGAATCAGTCCATCCGGACGGCGGAGACGGTGCTCAACCGCGCGGAAGCCAATGCCCAACTCGGCCACCTCACCGAAGCCATGGCCGACCTCAATGACCTGCGCCGCACCCGGATCCTCGGCTATATCGACGAAAATATCACCGACAAAAACCAACTGATCGAAGCCATCCGGAACGAACGCGGCAAAGAATTTTGCTACGAAAACTTCCGTTGGTTCGACCTGCGTCGCTACGGCATGCCGGCCATCACCCACAAATATCAAGTGGAATCGGGCGCACCTGTCCTGATTTATACTTTGCGGGAAAAAGACCCGTTCTACACTTTGCCGCTCCCAGGCACCCTGCTGTTGCGCAATCCGGGACTGGTGCAGAATCCTTCGGCTACGATGGGAGAAAGGAAAGGGGAATGAGAGAGAATTAGAAGTTAGAAGTTAGAAGTTAGAAGTTAGAAGTTAGAAGTTAGAAGTTAGAAGTTAGACATTAATTTAAATGTTTTGAGTTATGAAATTAATGATTAATAACAATATGATACGTTTGATGGCGGTCGGCATCGTGGGTTTGCTGCTTTATTCGTGTTACGAAGATACGCCGATCGGCGACCCGTTGCCCATTGAACCGGATTATACGCTGCCGCAAGGGAATGCGTCCCAGACGGCCAACGACAGGATACAGCAAATTTACGATACCTATGGCTCGTACATACTGTATAACTTTACGCAGAAAGATTTTGAATGGACCATTGCCAGCGGCTCGGCTAATAGCGCTCAAATCATCGGCACGCCAGAAAATCCCGAATATGTGGAAGCCATGTTGAACCTGCTCGATAAGTACTGGATAGGCCTGTTTCCCGACGAGTTCATGAAAGGGGCGGGACTGCCCTACCGCGTCTTCCTGACCGACAGCATTCAATCGTTAAGGGTGCCCGGCGTTTACAATCCGGCGCAACGGCAAGGGCTGTATTATGCGTACAAAATTACCGGTATGTCATTGGCGTTTACCACATTGAGCGAGGATTTACGGACACTGGACGACGCAGGGAAACAGACCATGAGAGACAGAATTCAGGCGACCGTCTGGCGGTATTATTTCGAGAAAGAAATTTTCGACTTCATCAACCTGCCTGAGCGTTGGGATGAATTGTCGGATTATTCCACCACCGTCACCGTCGCAGCTGCACCCGGACGGGGCTTTATCCCACAAATGACCCTTTCAACGAGTTCTTCCGCCTTCATGCTTACCGCTCCGATTGTCTTCAATGTAACGGCAAGCAACTGGTTTCAGTCGTCAACTACCCGCAACAAAAAAAATGACGTGTTTGCATATATCACCCAGCTGACACAAAAAACCACCGAGGAAATACAACCGCTGATCGTGAATGACATCATTCAGGAAAAATTCGAGATCATCCAAAAATACTTCCGTGATACATATTCCATCGATCTGGCGGCCATTGGAAACTTTAGATAATTCAATCATTACATAAACATCATATTGTAAAAATAATTCCATGGGAAACGTAATCGTAAAAGTAGAAAACTTATCGCACAAATACACCACGCAATGGGCAATCAAGAAAATCGATTTTTCAATTGCCCACGAGGGCATCGTGGGTTTGCTCGGCTCCAATGGAGCCGGCAAATCTACCCTGATGAACATCATCTGTGGGGTGTTGAAACAAACCGAAGGCGAAGTGTTCATCAACGGCATCGACCTGAAAAAAGACCCGGTCGAAGCAAAAAAAAACATCGGCTTCCTGCCGCAAAAGCCGCCATTATACCTTGATTTTACTGTGAAAGAATACCTTACCTATTGCGCTGATTTAAGAATGATGGAAAAACAATACATCAAAAGTGCAGTGGAAGAAGCCGCCGAACGTTGTGGCGTAGCACATTTCATGAACCGCTTGCTCAGAAATCTATCGGGTGGCTACCAGCAACGCACCGGCATCGCGCAGGCCATCGTTCACAATCCCAAGTTTGTCGTGCTCGACGAACCGACCAACGGGCTAGACCCCAATCAAATTGTAGAAGTGCGCGGATTGATCAAAGAGATCGCCGCCGATCGCTCTGTATTGCTGTCTACCCACATTCTTTCGGAAGTGCAGGCCACCTGCCGGGAAATAAAGATGATCGAAAACGGCGAACAGGTCTTTTCAGGCACACTGGAAGAATTTAACAACTACATCCAGCCCAATGCTTTGCAACTCCAGCTGGAAACCCCGCCGGAAACAGCGGCGTTATCTTCCATCGAAGGCATAACGACCGCCGAACAACTGTCGCCCGGCCTATTCCGGTTGATCTATGACGGCGAAAAAAACACCATCAAAACGGTGGCGCAAACAAGCGTAGATAAGGGCTGGGGACTCCTCGGCCTGTCCGTAGAAAAAAGCTCGCTGGATGCCGTTTTTGCCGAATTGTCGAAAAACTCAGTGAATAATGAATAATACTAGATCCCACAAGTTATGAAACGAATATATAAAATTGCCAAGGCTGAATTGGCCACCTTGTTTTATTCTCCCATCGCATGGCTGATACTTGTCGTTTTCGCTTTCCAGACAGGCATGCGGTTCATGGAACTCTTTCAAGGCATCGTAAAATACCAATATACCGTCAATGGCGGTTATCCCGCTATCTCTTTTAATATTTTTTCCGGAAATCTCGGACTCTTCGCCACCGTCCAGAACTGCCTCTACCTCTACATCCCCTTGCTTACCATGGGATTGATGAGCCGCGAATACAGCAGCGGATCCATCAAACTGTTGTATTCTTCTCCGATAAAAGCTTCACACATCATCTACGGCAAATACCTCGCCATGATGACTTACGGACTGATATTGTGCGGCGTACTGATGACCTACGTCGTCTGCTGCGCCTTCACGGTCGAAAACTTCGATCTGTCGGCAGTGATGTCGGGGATGCTGGCCATCTATCTGCTCATTTGCGCCTATTCCGCCATCGGGCTGTATATGTCAAGCCTCACCTCCTACCAAGTGGTGGCTGCCATCGGGACACTCGTGCTACTCGCCGTACTGAATTACATCAACAAAGTGGGACAAGACATCCAGTTCATGCGCGAAATCACCTACTGGCTCTCCATCTCCGGACGCTGCAACGAGATGATCAGCGGACTGGTATGCAGCGAAGATGTGCTCTATTTTATCATCGTGTCGCTGATGTTCCTGCTGATGAGCATCCTCAAACTGCAATCGTCTCAGACACACATTTCCATCTATGCCGTCGCAGCAAAATACGGAGCAGTGGTCGCCGGCGCTATGCTGCTGGGATATCTCACCTCGCGCCCCGCGTTCATGAGCTATTACGACGCCACAGAGACCAAACGAAACACCCTGACACCCAACAGTCAGGAGATCATGAGCAAACTGGACGGGGGACTGACCATCACTACTTATGTCAACCTGCTGGACAGGGAATATTACCATGCTGTCCCGAAAAGCGTCAAAAACGACATGGAACGCTTCAAACAATACATCCGCTTCAAGCCGGAAACAAAAATGAAGTATGTCTATTATTACGACAAACCCAGTAACAATCCCTGGGTGGAAACCCGCTTCCCCAACATGTCGCTCGAAGAACAAGCCAAAGGCGTGGCCGAATTGCGGGAATTGAAATTCAACCTTTTCCTGCCGCCGGAAAAACTGAAGGAAAACATCGACCTGACCGACGAAGGAAATACTTTCGTTCGGCTGGTAGAACGCGAAAACGGACAAAAAGCATTCCTGCGCATCTACAACGACATGATGAAATTTCCGGGCGAAGCGGAAATTTCCGCAGTATTCAAACGCATGGTGATGAAACTGCCACGCGTGGCCTTCCTGCAAGGACACGGCGAACGCTCCATCGAGGGCGACCGGATGAAAGACTATACCATGTTTGCTTCCGTCAAAACTTTCCGCAATGCCCTCACCAACCAAGGTTGCGACGTGGAAATGCTGAACCTCTCCGGAGATGCGCAAATCCCCGAAGAAGTAGACATCATCGTGATTTCCGACATGAAACAGGAACTATTGCCCGAAGAAAAAGCAAAACTGGAAGCATACATTGCCAAAGGCGGCAACCTGCTGATCACCGTCAAGCCGGGACAAGACGCCATGAGCGATTTTATCGCACAGTTCGGCGTGCAGAAAGTGCCGGGTATGCTGGTGCAGCCGAAAATCGACTGCCCCGCCAACATGGTGCTGTGCCGATTTACCGACGAGGCGGTGGCGCAATCCGACATCTACAATACCCTGCGGGAGCGCAGGCAAGTCATCAGCATGACGGGCGGTGCAGGCCTGACGTGCTCGGCCGACAAAGGGTATACCGTCATTCCCATCCTGCAATCGGACACGATGCAGACGTGGAACGAACTGCAAACCATTGATTTCGTCAACGATTCAGCCACCATCGATACGGCTTCGGGTGAATACGAAGACCGTTTCGTCACCGCGGTAGCCGCCTCGCGACAGGTAGGAGACAAAGAGCAACGCATCATGATACTCGGCGATGCCGACTGCATCAGCAACGGCGGATTGACGCCAGCTGTGCGCCGTTTCCCGATAGCGAATTTCCAATTGATCACAGGCATGTTCCATTGGCTCTCTTACAACACCGTGCCGGTCGACGTCAGCCGGCCCCGCTCAACCGACAACATGGCGCACGTCAGCAAAACCGGCGTCTCGTGGATGAAAGTCGGCTTCATGGGTGTCCTGCCGCTCGGCCTCATGCTCTGGGGATTGTGCATCTGGGTCAGACGGAAATGGAAGTAAAAAAAACAGAGGGTTTACCCGCAACGAAGCGTAAAACCGACGTTGCGGGTTACCATTTTTTAAACGGATGTTTAAATAGCGTAGCATTGTAATAGCGAGCATCACCCGTCACTTCCTTGCCAATCCACGCGGGTTTGTCAAATGCGGCGTTTTCGTCTTCCAGTTCGATTTCGGCAACGGTCAGCCCTGTGTTGTCCCCAAAGAATACATCGACCTCGAAAGTGTATTTCCCGGCAGGAATCTCGTAACGGATTTTTTCAATCACCCCAGGTTCGCAGATTTGGAGCAGCGTCTCCGCTTCGGCGACCGGAATGGCTTTTTCCCATTCAAATCGCGAGGCGCCGCTTTCGTTCCCGATTCCTTTGATGGTGAGATATCCTTTGTCGCCCTTGATCCTTACGCGCACTGTGCGTTCGGGAATCGATGACAGATACCCTTGCGTGATTCGCGTCGCTTTTACAGCTTCTTTCTTAAATTCATCGGAGCGCACTAAAAATTTTTTTTCCGTTTCCAGCATGATTCAGTTATTTATTTCATACGTAAATAATTTGTTTATAAAGGTCGTATGGAACTCGCATGTCATTATTGTCATCAACTTGGATATTTGAAAATCATGCTCGTTTCATTTGACTGTTATTGGTGATTATCTCTACCGTTCGGCAAACTTAATGAATTTTTTGACCTGATTCACCTGTTGATATAAAAAATTGCCGTACCTTTGGAATTGAAAAACAAATGAATGACTCATGGATAACAGAAATACTTTGATTTTGACAGCGCTGTTTGCTTTATTATGCTGTACTTCCCTGGCTGTTGAAGTGAAAAAGCTGACCCCCGACGGTCAAAATATCATGATCATCGGAACTCGCTACAGTGTAGATTACAATACCTCCAACAGGTCGGAAACCGTCAACACCAAAGCAGATGCATTTGACGGAGATTTCGCCACTTTCTTTGCTTCGTACGACCGCTCATATACCTGGCTGGGGCTGGATTTGGGCGAGAAACACATCATTACCAAAGTAGCCTACAGTCCACGTCAGGAATTGCAGTCGCGACTTCAACTCGGCGTGTTTGAAGGCGCTAACGAACCTGATTTCGGCGATGCAGTGCCGATTGCGCTGATTGAAAACATTCCCGAAGCAAACATCATGACGGAGCAGACAGTATCTAACTCACGCGGATTCAGGTATGTACGCTATATCGGACCCAATGACGTGCGTTGCAATATCGCCGAGGTTGCTTTTTATGGCTATGCAGGCGCAGGCGATGATTCCAAACTTACGCAAATAACCAATATTCCGGATGTGGTGATTCATACCGTCAATGCCGAAGAAGTCACTTCAAAAGTAACTTACTTGAAAGGCATCGTATCGTTTATCTCGGAAGGCGGTACAAAATGCTATACCGACAGCCTGGAAATTCGCGGCAGAGGAAATGCCAGCTGGTCTTTCCCAAAAAAACCATATCGCCTGAAATTGTACAACTCTGCGCAGATTTTGGGGCATCCAGCCAAAGGGAAAAGCTGGACACTAATCAGCAACTATGGAGATAAAACACTGATTCGCAATTTACTGGCTTTCGACCTCAGTCGCCGCTTCGAGATGCCTTATACGCCCGCCGGTCGACTGGTCAATGTGTTTCTCAACGGGGAATACAAAGGTTGCTATCAGTTCTGCGACCACATCGATATTCGCAAAAACCGTGTTGATATCGACGAAATGGGCAAAAACGACACTTCCGGCGAGAAACTGACCGGCGGCTATCTGATTGAAATTGACGCTTATGCCACTTCGGAAGAATTGTATTTCTACTCCGCACGCAGCAGTATTCCCGTCACAATCAAATCGCCCGATTATGATGGAATGTTGGATCAAAGCAACCCTGCCAGAAAATATATCATCGACTGCTTCAATACTTTGGACAATATCGTTGCCAGCGGCACTTCTACGCTTCGACTCTATCTCGATATCCAGACATTCATGCGCCATTTCTTGGTAGGCGAACTGGCAGGGAACACCGACACTTACTGGAGTACGTATATGTACAAACCAAGAAACAACGATAAACTGTACGTCGGTCCTGTATGGGATTTCGATATCGCTTTCGAAAACGATAACCGCACCTACCCCATCAATGGCAAAAATGATTGGTTGTGCCTGACCCCGTATTCTTCTTATCCAAACGACGGGACAAGAAACATGATGAAAAGAATCATCGACAACCTCAAACCGGATATCAAACAAACATGGGCGAGTTATCGCGATGCCGGCCACATCACCGAACAGGCATTGCTTCAAGTCATTGATGATTATGTCAATGAAATAGACGCTTCGCAGAAATTAAACTTCCTCCGCTGGAAAGTTCTCGACTCAAACGTACACCAGAACTATCAGGCGCTCGGAGCATACGGTGCGGAAGTGCAGGTCGTGAAAGATTATCTCACAGCGAGGATCAAATGGATCGACAACTTTACCGGCTACGTGCCCGCTCATAACGCGACGGTGGTTCTACCCGCCATATTCGCCTGGTCGGACGGCTTGATCATTCACGTCGACGGAATCAACGAAACCGTTCTGATTGAAGTCTTTGACCTGATGGGCAAATGCCATCACCGTGTCACAACATCACAAAATATCACTTTGCCTGCTCAGCGCGGGCCGGAGTTCATCAAGATAACCGACGTGAGCGGCAATAGCAGGGTGGTGAAACTATTATGATATGTTATTATTCCATTATTTTTCTCCAAAGAGTGCTTTCAAATGGCCTTCGATAGCGCCGTCTTCGCCGGTATCGCGAATGATAATTTTTCCTTCAGGATCGATCAGAAATTTCGTAGGGAGGGCAGTGACGCTGTAAAGCGTTACCACGTCGCATTTTTCTTTGTCGTCGTTGTTGGCAATCTGAGGCCATGTAAGTTTGTCGTCTTCTACTGCTTTCAGCCAGGCTTCGCGAGTGTCCTGTGCATCAATACCCAATAAGACGAGTCCTTTCGGTTCGTATTCGGCATAGAGTTGAATCAGTCGCGGATGCGATGCGCGGCACGGAGCGCACCACGATGCCCAGAAATCGAGATAGACATACTTGCCGCGGTAGTCGGAAAGGCGGATTACATTGCCGTCTTTGTCTTTCTTCTCGAAATCGGGAGCGATGGCGCCGACGCTGCTCCGGCGTGCAGCCTCAATCCGCTCGCCTGTTTCCTTGCCCAACGGTGTCTCTTTGACTGCCTGCGCAAGTCCGTCGAACAGTGCAGCATACTCGTCGAGTGTCATCTCATTGCGCAGCGAACTCAAAAATTGCAATGCCACAGTACTTGCCGGGTTTTCTTTTACGAAATCCACGGTGACTTCAGTTGTCTGTCGGTCGATATCGGCCTTTTCTTTTGCCAGTTGTGCCTTTTCTTCTTCGCTTGCACTCGCTGACAACGATTTTGCCAATGTTTCAAAGGATTGACGTTTCAGTGGCAATGATTTGGAGTACAACTTCATCAGGTCGTTGTTGAGGTTGCCGCCTTTCATGCTGATTTCCGGCCAGCGCGTGCCGTCGATTGTCAATTGTAATACCGAACCCGGTTCGATGTAAAGTGCGATCATTTCGCCGGGGATGATACCTTCGCCGGCAGTGATGTTGTGCTTCGGATCGCGCGAAATCAGAGTGGCCATGACCGGCTTGGTAGCCTGCGTCTTGTAATGGATTTTCCCGTCGGCCACTTTCAGGGTATCCATCACAAATTGGTCGCTGTCCTGATAAGCGAGCATCAGCATTTCGGCTCCGTAATCCGTGACGGTTCCCTTGATTACAAATTCATCTTCTTTAACGGAGGTGCATCCCATGAGGAGTGCCGCCATTCCTGCAAAAATAACTCTTTTCATACGTCAATTAATTGTTTTTATATTTTTCTAATTTTTCGTCTATTCTGACATTGATTTCTTCGCTTTCACGCGGCATGATTTCTCTTGCATGCCGCATCTGCCGCAAGGCGTCTTGACGGCGCCCCAATTTCCAGAGTACGTCGGCCAGTGTCTCGTAATTGCTGAAGTTGTCAAACAGGAAGACCGATTCCATCGCACATGTCAGTGCGGTGAAGAGCAGCTCGTTCTTGTCAGACAGGCGGACAATTGCTTTCGCCAGATCGCGCAAAGAGAATGACAGGTCGCTGGAACCCTGCACTTTGGCAAAATCCAGCATCATCTCCAGTCGATCAATGGTCACTGTCGCGAGGTCAGACGGCTTGGCTATCATGCTTTCCAGAAATTGCCGGTAGCTCGCCTTGTCGCGTTGCCGACAGATTTGTTCTTCCTCAAAAAGGACATGGGCATGAACATCGATCGTTTCTTCAAACTTTGCCTTCTGATCTGTGTCGGCAAAGTAGCGGGAACGGAGTTTTACCTTCTCTCCCGAAACATCCAGACCCAGTTTGGGATACAATGCCTCGCCCGACGCCAAGACCGTTTCGAGCAGTTGTGAGTTTCTTTCTTTCACTGCCCGTTGGTAAGAATAGTCGATGAGGTTATAGGTCAGGATTTGTGCCAACAAAGCGTCAGTTCGTCCGGTGGCTTTGCACACTTCGTCCCAGTGTTTCAACAGGAAAGCTTCGCAACTTCCTCCGGCGTTGATGCGCCGGTTGAAGCCTTGCAGACTCAGCAGAAACCCCGGATCAAGCAATTTTTCTTCTTGCTCGATGCGTACATATTCGTCCAGCAGATCGGCATTGTCGAGTTCCGCCTTGTCACGTTTTTCTATATATTTTCGCAGGAAGGCAGGATTGTCCTTTTTTGTCGGGTAAGCGGCAGTCATTTCCTCCAGACTTTCTTCGTCGGCAAACTCGGAGAGCGCCAGTTTGCCCTCTCCTAGAAACTTATCCACCGGCATGGATCCTACCGAGCGATAGTATAATTTGCCGTTGCCATCCACAAACAGGTAGGTAGGGAACGAGTTGACTTTGTAGGTCGCTGCGATCTCCAGCCCTTCGCCTTTTTCTGCGTCGATGCCAAAGCATACGAAGTTTGCATTAAAGAAATCTCCGATTTCTTTTTGCGAAAACACGTCTTTCACCATCAATTTGCAAGGGCCGCACCAGCTTGTATATACATCAATGAAGACAAGTTTATTCTCGGCTTTAGCCGTCGCTTTTATCTGTTCCCAGCTGTCATTGCGAAATATGATCCCCTGTGCTGTCAGCGAAAAAGACGCCAGGCAGCACAAGAGCGATATGATAGTACTTCTCATACGTGGTTATTTATTATCTTCCCATGGATTCCAGTTCATTACTTCCGGAGGAATACGCATCACCAGGCGGTCTTCTGTCAAGGGGAACGACTCGTTGCCTGAGGCGTCTACGATTTCATGTTTGTAGTCGGCCTTGTAGTCGGCGAAGAGCGGGTCGTTCCACAGGCGACGCATGTCGAAGAAGAAACGTCCGGTACCCGTCAGTTCACGGATACGTTCTTCCACGCAGAAGCGTATCAACTGGTCTTTTGTCGTCACCGTAGCCGGTATAGCTGCAAATGCTTCAGGCATACGGCTTTTCCGCAGTTCAAAGAGAGCCTCTCTGGCTTTGGCCATGTCGCCCACACGGGCTTCACATTCGGCGAGCAGCAAAAGCAGGTCAGGGGCGTTCGCTCCCAGCGGTACTTCTGAAGGGACCACCGGACGCAGATCGATGTCTCCGAAAGCCACTCCTTGTCCGAGGCGCAGCATTTTCCGGTAATCAAGCCCTTCAAACAGCGCCTGGTATTTTGGTTTGATATAGACGGTTGTCGGTGAGTAATAGTTAAACAGCGGGAGGCACATGGGCAAAGCGGTATTGATGGCATACATACAGCGCATGTATTCCTTGTTGTCGTATGGCATAATGCCCATGACGCCCATCATCATCGTCATCTGCACCGTGGGGTCATTGTAGTCATACAAGAAAAAAGCGTTGTTTTCGCGTGCATACTGATTGGCGAGGCGCAGCGCTTCGAGGGCTTTGTCATAGCGATTCATGTAGCAATAGACCGTTCCCAAAAACAGGTACGCGTCAGCACGCTCGGTACGATAATTCAGGTTGTCGTTGTTTGGGATATTCGGGCATGCCTCTTCCATTTCTCCGACAATAAAATCGTATACTTCTTTGACTGTCCCTCTGGGATAATTCATCTCCGTGATATCTGTCTCCCGCAGGATGGGGATTCCCAAATCGGTGGCCGCGGTCGCCTCGTTGTAAGGTTTGCAAAACACCTGTGCGACGAGAAAATGGCTCCATGCGCGCATCACCCGCGCTTCCGATTGCAATGCCAGTTTCTGTTGCGTTGTCCCGTCTTCGGCATCCATCACTTCGTTGATGACGATATTGTAAGTATAAGTTGTGGAGTTGAAGATCCAGTCGCTGCAATTTTCGTCCGGGCGCATGATGTCGGCTTCATACCGGAAAGCATTGCCGCCCTGCGGACCTTGCATCTGCATGCTCAATTGGTTGATACTTGCTTTTGTAGCATAAAATTCATCACTCAATAAAGGGAAATAAAGATTTCCTTCTACGTTGGAGGTCGCCATGGGGAAAGAATTAAGCAATCCTTCGTAATGTTGTATCGTGGAAGGAACATCTTTTCCGCGGGGTTTGATTTCCAGGAACTCGTCCGCGTCGCATCCGCTCAAGAAGCATACGCCTCCGATTAATGCCATGTATATTTTGATTCGTAAGTCCATATTTGTCACAAATTAAAAGTTAGCGGTTAAACCGATCGAATAGAAAGCGCCGTAATTTGTTGCGCGCTTTCCGGTATACAGATTGAATGCTTCAGGGTCGATGCCTTTTTCGTTGGCCACGATGCGAAGCAAGTTATGCGCTGCCAGGCGAACTTTCAGATTTTTGGCGTAAAGTTTCGAGCACAATTCTCCAGGGAGAGCATAGCCCAATGCCAGCTCGCGCAACTTCAGGAAAGACGCCGACTGTATATGTTGATCGCCGTATTGGTAGATAAACGCATCCGATTTGGAAGCGCGACCGGAATACGTGGGATCATCAAAAGCCGAAGGTACATCGGTAAAGGCTTCGTCGCCGGGTTGTCGCCAGCGATCGTCAAATGTCGCCAGACGATTTTCGAGAAACCGGCTGCTAAGCAACAGATAGGGATCGGTACGCAAGTGGTTTCCTCCACTGAAGACAAACATTGCCGACAGTTCCAATCCCTTATAGTTGAATCGGTTGGTAAAAGATCCCGTCCATTTGGGGATGACAGTGCCAACGTAGTAAGTATCTTCGGCTGTCAATGTATTGAAGTCGTCGCTTTTATTCCCGTCCTTGTCGAAAGCCTGCGCAACGCCATCTTCGTGCCGCAAGCCTGCCCATTTCAGTGCAAAGAGCGCTCCGGCAGGATAGCCTTCCACGTAATGCCGATTGAGCATGGTGGAAGCGGAAGTAGTCGGCTCGTTGTAATAATCCACGATCTCATTTTTGTTGTATGCCAGGCTAAGCGAGGTATGCCAGTTGAAATCTTTCGTTGCGATATTGTGGCTGTTTAGCGCCAATTCCACACCTTTGTTTTCCATTTCGCCGACATTGGCGTACGCGGTTCGGAAGCCGGTCAGGATGTTCAGCGATTTGTAGGCCAATAAATCCATCGTTTTCTTGTGATAGAGGTCGACCGTTCCGTTCAAGCGATGATTCAGCAAGGCGAAATCGATACCGACATTGTAAGTGCGGGTTTTTTCCCACGAGAGTTTCCGATTGGCAGGGGTGGAAAGCACATATCCCGAATTGCTGCCCAATATCGGATGATAGTGTGGGACGATGATATTGTATGGACCGCCTGCGTCGGGCGACGGCGAATTGCCGCTATGTCCGTATCCCAATCGCAATGTCAATCCGTTCAGCCAGTGAATTCGTCGCATAAAATCTTCTTTGAAGAGATTCCAAGCCAGTCCCACCGAGCCGATGGGTTTGTATTGGTTGTTGACATCCGTCCCGAACAAATTGGATTGATCGACGCGAACATTGCCGTTGATACTGTATTTTTCGTTGAATGTGTAAGCCAGATTTGCGTAGTACGACACATAGCGCAGCACCACCTCGCTCTGGGTGATGTCGTCGTAATCCAGCGGAGCAAAGGTTCCCCAATAGTTCGCCGTACTCCCAAATTCGCGTGCTGCATTGATGTCATAAACGGTATTCGACATCGTTTGGTAATCGTATCCGCGTTCAAAAGAGACATAGCCTTTTGTTTTACTCTCGCGGTATTCGCATCCGGCCAAAGCCGTGATCTGGTGTTTCAGGTTGTCGAAACTGGAATTGTAGGTCAGCTGATTGCGTACCGTCCAGTCGGAATTGAAAATATTATTGACGGTAAAATCGCCCCCTTTGTCCGGCAAATATTTATTCCCGTCAGCGTCGATAGCATCCAGCCGCGCCGAACGGATATGCCAGGTATCTTGCGGAATGTATTGCTCACCGTTGGAACTGCCGCTGAAATAGGAGAAACGAACTTCGTATCCCAGTCCTTTCCACAGGTCGAGCTGAATCCCCGTATTGGCGCGCACACGGGTGTTTTTGGTCTTTATCGTACTGCTGAAGAAGTCGCTCACCGGAAAGAAATCGGTTGAAATGCCGAATGTATATTCATCAGCATCCCAGTATTGTTCGTCAAGGATAAATGAATTGAAGTTGGCAGTTGTCCCATCGGCGTTGCGCATCAGTGCATAAGGGATAAAATTGTATATCCCTTGCGCACCATACGTATCCAGCGGATTGATGTAGCTTTTGCTGTCGGTATAGGAAGCATTGAGGAGTATGTCCCAATTAAACCATTTGGTGACCTTGAAATTTTGTTTGAAGTTCAGTTTGTAGGTATCGTCTGTATTGTGATAGTCGCCGGTACGGCCTTCGTATCCGATAGATCCGATCACAGACACCTTTTCTGTTCCTCCTGAAAGGGAGATGGTATGGTTTTGCATCCAGGGGCTGGTCATGATTTCATCCTGATAAGACTGATATCCATCTTGCGACGCCAATTGTTCCAGTTGTCGGTTGCGCTCGTCGAGGGAGATTTTCCCATTCTTCCAATCATACAAGATCCGTTCGTGCGGATACACCGCCTGGTAGTACGCATAATTGGCGAATTTCGATTTGTCGGTCATGAAAGTGCTCCATGGGAAGGCTTCATGATAGTCGTCCGACTCAAAACGTTCGGTCGCATTCTTGATAAAAGTGCGGCTATCCATCAGGTTGAAATAGTCCAGGTCGATTTTCCCCTTCATGGTGATATTGCCATCATAGGCGACATTGACCTGTCCATTCGTATTGCTGCCGCTTCGGGTGACTACCACCACCACCCCGTTGGCGGCACGAGATCCCCAAATGGAGACAGCGGTCGCATCTTTCAATACCGTAACGGTGGCCACGTCGGTAGCCGAAAGCATCGACTCCAGGTCCGAACCTGCGAGCGGGACGCCATCTACCACGAACAACGGTTCTTTCGACGAATTGATGGAGGTCAGCCCGCGTACCAGGTATTTGCTCACGGCATCGTTGCTCAGATTGACGGAAAATCCGGGAGCCAGGCCTTCCAATCCTTCGAGGATGCTGCCGCGCGCCTTGGACGATTCTTTCATGTCTTCGCCCCTGACGATATTGAACGATCCGGCGCTGCGTTCCCTCGAAATGGTTTGGTATCCGGTAACGACGACATCGCTCAACATCTCCACATTTTCGTCCATGACGATGTCCATCCGGTCTTTTGCATAGAGTTCCACACTTTTATAACCGATATAGGAAAACGTCAGGATTGCATCGTTGTCCGTCGTCAGCGTAAAACTGCCGTTCCAATCGGTAATCGCTCCATTGAGGGTGCCTTTTTCCAGGATTGTCACTCCCACCAAAGGCGTGCCGTCGGCGCATCTGACGGAACCTTTCACCGTTTTGCGATCGGAAGATTGTGTAGGCGACGGTGCGTTTTTCGACTTGTGGATTACGATATACCTGCCATTTACCGTCCGCTCCAGCGGCAAGTCTTTAATCAACTGATCCACCGCTTCTACGGCGGTTTTCGCTTCAATAACGGCCGAGACGCGGTAGCGGCTCAGTTCATCGTTACTGAAATTCATCTTGTAGCCCGACTGCCGCTCTATCCTGTTCAGGATTGTCGGCAACGGCTCGTCTTTGCACGAAATCGATACTTTCTTTTCTACGTTTTGAGCGCAAACATTTACGCTCACCAGCATCGAGGCCATGAAAAGACTGACGAGAAACAACATTTTCCCACCTTTTAGGAAGTTTTTTTCATTTACATACATGTAGTCCTTTGTTTTAGTAATTAGCCCAAAATATTTAACTCTCTACATAAGAATTACGCAGAAAAAAACTTTTGGGTAATAAAAGGAAAGAAAAAAAGATTATTTTATAACAATCTTTTCGTCTGTAAGTGTGGCGTTCACTACGTCGAGGATGTTTAAGTTGTTGAGGGCTAGCACGAGATCGCCATGCCGGTCGGCTACAAAATGCAGACGGGTATTGATGAAAGCGGTGTTGTCGAAGACGACGCTCACATTGTACCATCTGCCGAGTTCACGCATGATTTCGACCAAAGGCACATTGTCGAAATAAAAATACCCCTCCTTCCATTGTGTATAGGCGTAAGTATCCACGTGATTGACTGTAAACCCTTCGCCGTTCCATTGCGCTTTATGACCCGGAGTCACCGTCAGCGGATCGGCATGGCCTTCGCTCGACAGGGATACTTTTCCTTCTACCAGCACCAAGTGCGCGTCGGCAGCCGAATAGGCGCGCAGATTAAATTCCGTGCCCAGCACTGAGGTAGTAAAGAAATTTGTACGCACTTCAAACGGTCGTTTTTCGTCTTTCGCCACCACGAAATACGCTTCTCCCTGCAATTCGACAATGCGGCGGTCCCCTGTAAACCGTTCGGGAAATAAAAGACGGCTACCGGCATTGAGCCACATTTTGGTGCCGTCGGACAAAGTGACGAAATAATCTCTGCCGCGCGGGGTGACTAACGTCATTTGCTTCGGTTGCGCCGGACTGCCTGACAGGGAATAGACGAGCGAATCGGCGTTGGCATTGATGCCCTGCAACAACAATATGCTGTCGTTCACGTTACCGGTGATGACATGCATCGTGCCGTCGCCCGACGACAGGATCACTTCGTCGGCATTGGCGATCGACTCAAACACCTGTATCTCGTCAGAAAGGGGTGTATTGTTCGTATTGTCATGCATGACCAGGAAAACGGCAATGGTGGCGGCGATACCTGCGACGAAACCCCAAATAAAATTCATTCGCGATACGGTCTTGGGCGCAGTCTGCAGCCGGTACTTATCGCAAAAGCGTTGCCATTCCATGCCGACATCCGGCGTCGGAATGAATTGGCGGTTGAAGATGCGTCGGCAGTCAAATGCTTCACGCGCAGAGGGTATCGCTTCGTCCCTGTCTTCTTCTATGTATTTGTCCTGATCCATGATGATACCTGTACTATATATTAATACGCAAAAAATGCAAATCGGATACCTTTCACTTTCGTTTTTTTACGTTAAAATGCGCCCGCAGCAACGAGAAAGCCTTGACGATATGCTTCTTAACCCCTTCGGCACTGATATCCAACGATTCGGCCACTTCTTTGTATTTTTTCGAGTGAAAATAACATGCTTCGAGCACATAGCGGGTGCGGGGCGACATTTGCCCGATCACTTCCGCCATCTCCGACAACCGATCTTCGAGCGCTTTCCAGTCCTCCACGTTTTCTTCGTCGGCGACATGCCGGTAAAAATCCATATACTCTTCCGCTTTCCGTTTCTTTCGGAGATGGTTCAGGCACTGGTTGCGCACGCTGATGAAGAGATAGCCTGTCACCGAAGCAGACTCCATCTTATGCCGACTGTTCCACACGGCGGCAAACACTTCGCTTACAATATCTTTTGCCGTTTCTATGTCTTCGACAAAATCGTATGCAAAGTAATAAAGCCGTGTATAGTACTCGCGAAACAGGCTTTCAAATTCGGGTATCGTGATGGTTTTATCCATTGTCGGTGATTCCACAATTCATAACAAACGGCGAATGTGGATTGCCGTCCGGTCATTGCATGGGACGAACCTGCTTGCACTGAGATCGATGCCCTCCAGACAACAAAGTGCGACGGGTGCGGCAACATCCACAGCGACGAAATCCGCTTTTTCCAGCAGTTCAAAAACGGAATCCGCAGGGTGATGGTTTTTTAATTCATTCAAATGTGCAACCATTTCTTGTACGCTCCACGGCAAGGATTTGCGTACAGGAAACAGGATCCCGTTGAAAAAGAGGGTCTCGCCGATTTCATTTTCAAACGGATAAACCCCTTTGATGCATTCGGCGGCATCCAGTTCAATGTAATATTGTTTATAGATCTTGCCTCCGGCTAAAAAAACATACTGGGCGGCATACCGTCTCATCTATTCCAAATTCTCAAGATAATCTTCAATGTAATCGAACAGCATATTCTCGTCCGGATAAGCGCCGTCTTCGCTGAAAACCCCGGCAATGTATTGTCCGCTCCGCATACACAGAATTGTGCCGTTGTAACGGTCTTTGATGACGAATCTTTTTCCTGCGAGCAAATTCTGCTGTTTGGTAAGCTCAAGGTATCTTTTGAGCATGAGCTTGGCGTTTTCTGCATTACCGGCATCGATCAGGAATCCCTGGACGCGATTCCCGAAAAATTCATAATCGCAAGTATATACACTTTTTAGAAATTCATGCCCAAGATAGTTCGATGCGCTGTAAGATTCGGAATGAGGAACCCTGTATTCCGTCGGGAAAGAAGCGAACAACGCCGGATAATCGGCATTCGGATCAATCTTCCGGCAGAGGGAGTCCGCAATCGTTCGGATTGTCTCACCGATCGTTTCCGACTCATTGTTGGCCTCAATCTTCAGATACATGGCACCCGCAAAGCAATACAAACCCATCTGGTCGCCCTGCGCTTCACCCCCAATCGGGAAAAACGTCAGATCCGACGAGCGTTCGGAAGCATACATGCCGAAAGCATCGACCGGAGTGGCGTGGCGGTAAGCCTGAATGGTGATATAGTCTTCGCCTTGGGTATAGACAAAGGAAGTCATCTCCTTGAAATTGTTTTCCAGAAACAGCGGCGCCGCTCCGTTAATCCTGTTGTAGAGATTGTCGGGACCGAAGACTTCCGGTTCGCCGGAAATCGTCCATCCGGCAATTTGCGGCAGCCACGACTGGAGTTCCTGCGGCGTCTGTGCCTGTAAACTTCCGATTCCCAGCAATCCGATGAAAAGCATTAAAATTTTTCTCATGATTATACCAGAAATTGATCAGCGACATGACGCAACGGAACGATGGATGCGATTTTTTGAGAGACATTGAATCCGGAGGCGCAGTTGACGCTACAATGCTTACACGAGGCGCACGGCATCTCCTGCAGATTCAGCGCGGTCAACGTTTCTTTCGATAATGCCGGATATTTATATCCGTAATGATACATATAGGCGCGCATGATATCCGGAATCGGCAGGTGATTTACGCACTGCTCGACACATTGTTGGCAATGGGTGCAAAACAGCAATTCCTTTTCTCTCAATTCGGCGAGGTATTGTTCGTCGTCTTGGCTTATTTTGGGAGTGTATGCGGCGGCAAGGCAGTCTTCCAACAGATCAATGCTGGTGAATCCGGGGATGGCGGTGGTGATATTCTTGTTGTTCCATACCCAACGCAAACAAGCGGCGCCGTTGATTTTCCGTTTGCCTTCGCTGTCTTCCACACCGCCCGTCATGGTTTTCATCGCCACGAACCCGATTCCGGCTTTTACTCCGCGTTCGATGGCGGCATTGGTTGCTTCGAGTGAATTTATCTTGAAATTATAACCAAGCAGAATCACATCGTAAATGCCTGCTTCGATGGCGGCATCGATCTGTTTCGGTTTATAGGCATGCGTTGAGAACCCGATGAAACGGGTTTTCCCTTCTTCTTTGAACTTCTTCAGCATGGCAATCATGCGCGGATCTTTTACTTCATCGGCATCGCCGAGCGCATGTGCATAAAAAATATCCACATAGTCCATTTGAAGCCTTCGTAAACTGGTATCCATCAATTCGGCATAATCTTGCTCAAAAGTTTCCGAACGGGGAGAACCTTTTCCCTTGGTCGCAATCAGAAAAGATTCTCGTGGTTTGCCGTGGAAAAAATTCCCCAGCATTTCTTCGTTCCTGCCATTTTGATAGCCGTGTGCGGTATCGAAGAATGTGATGCCGGAATTGTATGCAGCCCGCACTACGGCAGGATTGTCGGCGCGCATTACGCCCATGCTCAAAATCGGGATGACCAATCCGGTCCTTCCCAATACTCGGGTTTCCATTTTCTCATCGTCGCCAGTATGCTTTGTCGCAGCGGTTGCGCCGAACGAAGACATCAAAGCGCCGGTTCCCGCCAATGCGGAAATACTTAGAAATTTTCTTCTGTTGATGTTCTGTTTCATTATCTAGTTGTATTTGATTGTGGATTAAAAGTCGACAATGGTCGTCCAACCGTACAAGTCTTCTTTTTCTCCGTATTGAATTGCTCGTAATTCATTATATAATTTGACCGAGACAGCGCCCGGTTTTCCGTCTGCGGAAAAAATATAGGATTTATCTTCTTCCACATCATCGATCCGTTGGATCGGGCTGATCACAGCTGCGGTGCCGCACATACCGGCCTCTTCAAATGTGGCCAATTCTTCCAGCGGCACACGTCGGCGTTCTACCTTCATTCCCATCGCTTCCGCCAATTGCATCAGACTTTTGTTGGTGATGGACGGCAGAATCGAGGTCGATTCCGGCGTGATGTAGGTGTTGTTTTTGATTCCAAAGAAATTGGCAGGGCCACATTCGTCGATGTATTTTTTTTCTTTCGCGTCCAGATAGAGGACGGAAGAATAGCCCATTGCATGCGCTTTATCGCCTGCAACAAGACTTGCGGCATAATTTCCGCCGATTTTGTAAGTGCCGGTACCCAATGGCGCTGCCCGATCAAACTGTCTGAAAATGACAACGGGCGTCGTTTTGAAACCTTCCTTAAAATACGGACCGACGGGCGTGACAAACACCAGAAACATGTATTCATCCGCCTGTTTTACTCCCACTTGAGCGGAAGTGCCGAGCAACAGCGGGCGAATATACAACGAAGCGCCGCTCTCATACGGCGGGATATACGAACGATTGCGTTTGATCGCTTCCACGACCGCCTGTTCAAAGAGCGCCGTCGGCAGTTCCTGCATCATAATGCCGCGGCAGGACGATTGCAGCCGCAGCGCGTTTTCCCGCATCCGGAAGATGCGAATCTTGCCGTCTTTCCCTTTGAATGCTTTCAGACCCTCAAACGCCTCTTGACCATAATGCAGGCAGGTCGCCGCAATATGAATCGAAATATATTCCGAATCGCTTATTTCCGGATCGGTCCATTGCCCGTTGCGGTAATAACATCGTACATTGTAATCGGTCTTCATATAACCGAATGATAAATCGCTCCAATTAATCTCTTTCATACGTTACTTTTTTATTTGTGGATCCATTTCATTTACATGCATTCCGAAAAACCCAAGACAAAGTTAATACAATATCCATTAATAAATGCTATATTTGTAACCAAATTTTTTATTCTATCAAAGTAATGAGGGTCATCGATCTGTTAAACAACAGCAAAAAAACCGCCTTTTCATTCGAGATTTTACCTCCATTGAAAGGCCATAGTTTTCAAAAAGTGTGCAATGTCATCGAGAAATTGCAGGAATTTAATCCGCAATACATCAATATCACGACACACCACAGTGAAACCGTCTACCAGGAAGCCGCGCCGGGAATCATCAAGAAAATGACTGTCCGTAAACGACCGGGGACGGTGGCCATTGCGGCGGCTATCCAATACCGCTACGGCATTACGGCTGTTCCACACCTTATCTGTAAAGGGTTCACGAAAGAGGAAACCGAATATGCACTGTTGGATTTGAATTTCCTGGGGGTGCATGAGCTGCTCTTGTTGCGCGGTGACGTCAACAAGCTGGAAAAAGATCCCAACGCCGCAGCGAATAGCCATGAGCATGCTACCGACTTGCAGCAGCAAGTCAACAATTTCAATCAGGGGATTGCGATTGACGGAAGCCATTTTGAACCGATGGATACGCCTTTTTCCTACGGGGTGGCGTGCTATCCGGAAAAACACGAAGAAGCGCCCAACATGGAGTCGGACATCGCTTTCCTGAAACAGAAGATTGATGCGGGAGCCGATTATGCAGTCACCCAGATGTTTTTCGACAATCGAAAATATTTCGATTTTGTGGATCGCTGCAGGAAAGAAAATATCAACATCCCCATCATACCGGGGATCAAACCGATTGTTTTTCTCGATCAACTCACTGTATTGCCGCGGGTGTTCCGTTCCGAAATCCCGGAAGCGTTTGCGAAAGAATTGCGAAAATGCAAAAACGACGAAGAAGCGAAAATGGCGGGCATCGAATGGAGTATCCAACAATGCAAAGAACTCATGGCCTACGGTGTGCCCAGTCTGCATTTTTATAGCCTGATGGCGACCGACAGCGTGAGACAAATCGCAAAATCCATCTATTAAACCGTCGCAAGATGTATTTCAGGGACATCATCGGACAAGATGCCGTCAAACAACAACTCATCCGGTCGGCACAGTCGGGCGTCGTGCCGCATGCACGGCTGGCCTACGGCAATGAAGGTGCGGGCGCCCTCCCTTTGATGATTGCCTACGCACGGTATCTGAATTGCACGGATCGAAAAGCGGACGATGCTTGTGGCCATTGTCCTTCCTGCCTCAAATTCAACAATTACGCTCATCCCGACCTGCATTTTGCATTCCCTGTATATAAAAAGAAAGGGAAAAATGAAGATCCGGTTTGCGATGAATTTTTAAACGAATGGCGTGCGTGCTTGAAAGAACATCCCTATTTTTCCCTGCAATCGTGGCTGAATCATATCAATGCGGGAAATGCGCAAGGATTGATCTATACCAAAGAAAGCGATGAAATCATCAAAAAACTCAGTTTGAAGATCTATGAAGCCGAATACCGGATCCTGATCCTCTGGCTGGCGGAGAAAATGCACGAAAAATGTGCAAACAAACTCTTGAAAATAATCGAAGAGCCCTATGACAAAACGGTGATTCTATTGGTGTCCAACAATCCCGAAGAAGTCATCGGCACCATTCGTTCGCGTTCGCAACTGCTTCACATTCCGCCAATCGCGCCGGAAGCACTGTCTAACGCCCTCACGACCCGCTACGACTTGCCTCCAGAGGAAGCAAAATCGATTGTGCATCTAGCCGGAGGGGATTACCTCAAAGCGCAGGAAATCCTGGAAAACAATGCCGATCAAGCGCTTTTTCTGGAATTATTTATTATCATCATGCGAAATTGCTGGAGAAAGGACGTACGAAATATGAAAGCGAAAGCAGATGATTTTGCTTCGTTGGGCAGAGAGAAACAAAAACTGTTTTTATCGTTCGCGCAACAACTTATTCGTGAGAATTTTGTATTTCGTCTGAACGAGCCGGACATGAATTATATGAATTCCGACGAAGCGGCTTTTTCCGAAAATTTTTCGCCTTATGTCAACGAACGAAATGTGGTAGATTTGATGACGGAACTGGAATTGGCGGAAAAACACATCACACAGAACGGCAATCCGCGCATGATTTTCTTCGATTTATCCATGAAAATCGCCGTATTGCTGAAAAAATAGTATTTTTGCAATAAATTCTGCTTCTGGCGGAAATTGAGATATAAAACATCGAAAAATGGAATATAAATTATATAACGGTGGATGTTGCATGATGGGGAAAGGCTGTTGCAAGAACAACAACAAGTTAAATTCCTACGATTGGCTGAGCGACATTCCGGAATCGGAGAAAACCACCGACTATGTGGAGGTTCAATTTAAGAATACCCGAAAAGGTTATTACCTGAACAGCACAAAAATCCCACTGGTGAAAGGCGATATCGTCGCAGTAGAATCCAGTCCGGGGCATGACATCGGTACGGTCAGCATGACCGGCTACCTGGTGTTGATACAGATGCGAAAAAACCGGATGCGCCCCGACAGCGAAATCAAGCGCGTGTACCGCAAGGCCAAACCTGCGGATATGGAAAAATACCATGAAGCCAAAGCGCGCGAACACGACACCATGATCCGTTCACGCAAAATTGCCGAAGGTTTGGGATTGCAGATGAAAATCGGCGACGTGGAATATCAGGGCGACGGCAATAAAGCCATTTTTTATTATATCGCAGACGAACGGGTAGATTTCCGACAATTGATCAAAGACCTGGCCGACGCTTTCAAGATACGCATCGAGATGAAACAGATCGGCGCACGTCAGGAAGCAGGACGCATCGGCGGAATCGGTCCCTGCGGTCGCGAACTCTGTTGTTCGGGCTGGATGACCAATTTCATTTCCGTATCCACCGGTTCGGCGCGCATCCAGGACATATCGCTCAATCCTCAAAAACTCGCCGGACAATGCGCCAAACTGAAATGTTGCCTGAATTATGAAGTAGACAACTACGCTGAAGCGCAAAAACATTATCCTTCAAAAGAAATTAATCTGGAGACGAAAGAAGGCACCTATTTCCACTTTAAAACCGACGTGTTCCGAAATCTGATGTCGTATTCCACCGATAAAAATTTTGCAGCGAATATCGTGACGATCACCTCCGAACGTGCATTTGAGATTATCAATCTGAACAAGAAAGGAATAAAGCCGGACGCGCTGATTCAGGAAAAGAAAAGCCTTACGCCCCAAAAAGAATATCATGATATTTTGGGCGAGAGCGTTTCGCGTTTCGATGATCCGAGAAGGAAAAAACGGAGGCCGCATGGCAACGCTCATGAAAACGCTTCCGGGCATACCCCACATGCGGCGGCAAACAGCGGCGGCAACAATCACCACAGCGGAAATAACCGACCATTCAGGAGGAGGCATCGTGGGTGAATTGTTCAAACTTAAGAGCCTCTACTGTCTTCTGGCTGCGCTGTCTTTTTTCGCCTGTTCGGGGAATGAAGCTTACAATCAATTCCGGTCGATTCCGGATGAAGCATGGGAAAAAGACTTGCCTTATGATTTTGAAGTAACGGTGACCGATACGATCGACAGCTACGATGTATTTTTACAAGTCAGGAACAGCAACAGTTACGCTTACCGCAATCTGTGGCTTTTTGTTCAATTCGCCACACCGGATGGACAAATCCGCAACGACACGATCAATTGCGAATTGGCCGATGCTTTCGGCAAATGGCATGGCAAAGGGTATCATTTATTTTCGTTGAATCTTCCTTATGAGCAACAGATACGTTTTCCCGCCTCAGGCGTTTATTCTTATGCCATCCGCCACGGCATGCGGACAGACCGGCTTCAAGGCATTTCCGATATCGGATTACGCGTCGTTAAACACACCAACCAATAATTGTTCGATCTGTTTAACGAGGCTGCTGTTTTTTGAACTGTTGTAGTTATTGATCAGGATTGCGAAAGCATAACGGTTTTTACCCTTATCAAAATAGCCGCAATAGGCGCGTACATTCTTGATGCTGCCGCTCTTCGCGCGGGCGATTCCTTCCAGCGGAGTGCCTTTCAGAAAACTGGAAACTGTACCTGCTTTCCCGGCTGTCGGCAATGATGCGTAGAACGCCTCTTTGTAACCGCTTTTATGCTGCATGTAAACCAACAGATCGGTCATAAACTTCACATTCAAGCCATCCATCGGAGAGAGTCCCGATCCGTCGTACATAAACAATCCGTCCGTCTTCAGTCCTTGCTTACTCCAATAGTCTTTCGCCGGCGTGCCGGTATTGCCGTCGGTTTGCATCTTACGGAATAAACATTCCGCATAATGATTGTTGCTGCGGAAATTCACCACTTTGACAATCTCTGCCAACGGCGGCGAATTGGTGACAGACAATATTTTGATTTTCTTCGGAGTTATTGGAGTGAGACGGAACGTGGAGGCTTTTCCCGTCACTCTGATGTTGTTTTTCGATAAAAAGGCAGTGAAACAGTCCGCGAGAAAATATCCCGGATCGGGGAGATCGCCTTTGATCACAAACGAAGGCCGGTTTTGTGGTATCGTCCCGAAAAGTCGCCGTTCGTAGTTGAACGGCATTCCGTAGATATAGGCGCTGTCCATCGAATTGTTTGCCGCTTTCAAATGATTCTCAAAATGAAGCGAGGAAATACTCGGTTCCGTCCGCAAAATTTCGGGGGTTGTGCCGGCTTTGCCCGATTTCAGATATAGCCGGTACAAATTGTCAAAAACGCTGATTCCATAAATTCCGGGTGCATAATAGTTGGCAATATCTACCCAGGGCCAGTAAGGCGAAACGCCCTCGTATCCAAATAAATTATCCAGTACCACGACGGATCCTGTGACGGATTTGATCCCCGTCTTTCGGATGTCGGTCAACCATTGATTCAAGAACGCTTCTTGACCGGCGTCGGCATTGACATATTCGGATCCCAAGGTGGGATCTCCGCTTCCCTGGATATAGATATTTCCATCCAGTTGGCCGTCCTTGGCGATCGTTCCATCCGTAAACACTGTTGTTTGATAAGCAAATTGATCCCCATATTTTTCCAGTGCAGTAGCCGTCGTCACCAGTTTTAGACACGACGCCGGGCACAGCGAAAGGTTTTCGTTGTAGTTACAAAGCGTTTTTCCATCGGAAATGTTCACTATTCGGATACCAATGCCGGCATGCTGCAAATTCGCTGACCGGACAAAATCGGACAATGCTTTATTTTGTGCATACAGGTTTCCCGTCAGCAGTATCAACGATACCGCAATAAATCGAAACAAAGCGTTCATGAAGTTCATACGTAATTACCCATTGAAATTAGAATCTAAACTGTGCTTACAAATGTATTAAATTGTTTTTATTCGCCAATGGAAACCCCTGATAATAAAATAATTTTCCAAATAAAAGTCGCAAATATTTGGTAAAATAGAATATTAGTATTACCTTTGCAGTCGCAAAAAAGAAAAGCGATTCATTAGCTCAGCAGGTAGAGCACATCCCTTTTAAGGATGGGGTCCTGGGTTCGAGCCCCAGATGGATCACAAACCGACCGACTCTTGCAGTCGGTTTTGTTGTTTTTAAGCCGTGCTGCTTCGTCATCAATCAGAATATTAAATCGCCTGAATTTGCAATGCAAACCCAGGCGATTTTTTTTTAATACGAGTACTAACCACTAATCACTGACTCTCAACTTTCTGGCCACTGTTTGTGTCGCAGTTCTGACTTTCACGATAACCACGCCATTGGCGGCAGGAACTGTGAGCGTGCAGGCAGGCAGATTGATGTTGGCCTTGGTCGCTATTAAACGGCCTTGCAGGTCATAGCAATCCACTTGCTGGATCGGATCGGCAGCGCTGCTGATTTCCAACTGGTTGTTGACGGAAGAAATTTCCACATCGCCGTTGTCCACTTTATCTAAAGCCAGCAACAGGGTTTCGATCGTCAATTGATCGAGGCTGGAATTGGATTCTACGTGTTTGTTTATCAAGCAGTTATAGTACGATCCGGATTGGGTATTTTCCAAAGGATCATCGATAGAATAGTTCGATTGGGAAAAATCCACATTGTAGAGGCTGATTTTCTGATCGCTGTTTGCTTTTTCAAAGACGATTGGGGTTTCCGAATTGTAAAGCCATGATTTTTTCGGATCTTGCTGTGCGCCAAGATGGTAATCGTTGTAATCAACGGCAACAATATTCACCGGAACATTTCCTATCCCCAGATCGGGAACAGTAAATCCTTCGACGGTCGGATGATCCGAATCCATAAGCAAGAGGATATTCGGCAACGGACAGCCCTTGACGGTTTCAGGACCGGTTTTTGGATCCAGGTAGGCCTTGTACATGTCACGCAAAGCTTCAAAATTGGAAGTAGCCAAGGTATTAGGAACAATGTAATAGCCTATTTTTCGGTCATAAAGAATTGCCGTATCTACAAATTGAGGTTCCACTGCAAACGCTTCCATCGAAAAGTTTGCTTTCGGCGTAAAGCGGTAATAGCGGTATTTTTCGGGAATCACAATGTGACGGTGTCCGTAGGTGTTGGTCAATCGAATCTTATCGACCGCCGACACCAAGTCTTTGAATATTACATTACGTGAATCGACCAACTCTGATTCGTAGCCGCCCGATCCGATGATCAGGGCGTCATCGAAATGGTCAATGCCGATCGCTACGGTTAAGCGATTGAAGAAAATATTGTCACTCCCATATACATACAGAGCGGAATTGATGCCCGTACCGGAGCCCTCTACTGCTTCACAACTGGATTCGACCTTCATGTCGATCACATACCGATGATTTTTGACGTAGAGCGGATCGGTTGTTTTTCTGCGGTTCAGTGCAATAAAGGCGATGACAGCGCGAGGCCTTGCGGCGATGACAGTATTCTTAAACCGTGCGATATTGATGTCTTTCATTATCAAATAATCGTTGTTTTGTAATCCGGTTTCGCCGTCTATGACAATGATGCCGTAGTTATAGAAAGTCCGGTCGTTCCCATCGAATTTGACGTTTTCGATGACGCAATTGGCGACGGATTGGATGCGCATCGCTGTAGGCAATACGTTTTTGACGTCGGGAGAATTGAAAATGATTGTCGGTTTCTTGCTGTCATCCACAACGCCATTGGTTACGGCCTTCAGCCCGAAGATTTTACATCCCGAACTAAATCCGTCCGAATTTTTGAAAAATTGGAACACCCGATTTTCATCCGTACTCACGTCGATCACGTAAGTATCGGTATAATCCAACAAGATCGTTGTATTGTTGTCACGGGAAATATCATCAAAATACATGGGCGATTTATATACGGTAAATTCACTGCCGTAACCGGTTTGCGATGGAACCCATCCGTTCCGGGTCTTGTTGTAATCAAACCAGACTTTCGACCCAACCTTGTAAGTATTGGTTCTGCTGGTATAAAACTTATTGTATTTACTTGTCCAATAACTGTCGGGGAGTGTGTGGTCGTCCTTTTCGGCATCGAAATCGGCTACGATGAACGATTCCGGAACCGGAACGGTAGCCGGGAGCGCTTTATTGACGGCTGTTTGAATCGTTTCCGACGAGATGCGGTGGGTAGAGGCAGTGCTTCCACAACCGTTGGTCGTTTCTATCGAAACAATTTTTCCCCTGTCTGCCGCCTGTACCTGGTAGACCAATTCATCTGACCCCTCACTGACAATGTTGTCCGCCACTTTCCAGACATATTTTGTAATGGCGGAACCGTTGTCATTGACGTCAACGGAAAGATGAATTTCATCTTGCGACACCGGAGAAACGGGCAATCCTTTGATTGCAAGGATGGTCGGGCGATCTTTGACCTGAATGGATAGTCCGTCGCTGTAAACCTTGCCTACAGGCGTTTCGACAGAACACTGCAAGAACTTTCCGTTATCGGCGAAGGTTAATACGTCGCCGCTTTGAATGGCATTCCCGTCCAGCCACCATTGCAGGCTTTCGGGGTCGTAATCTCC
The DNA here is from genome assembly GCA_031272075.1 of Dysgonamonadaceae bacterium. Classification (GTDB taxonomy): domain Bacteria; phylum Bacteroidota; class Bacteroidia; order Bacteroidales; family Azobacteroidaceae; genus BNXB01. Next base: position 23,486 of record JAISUK010000049.1, on the reverse strand, counting down.
TTGGATGGTCGGAATTTCCGGCTGAAACGCTTCTCCCGAGCAGATTTCTTTGTATAGAATCGCATCGAAAGTCGGTTTTTCGTAAACCGTAACCGTGAACAGATCATTCTTGAGAACGCCGTTCAATCGGTATTTCAGTCTCGGGGATTTAGTCCCTGGGGTAGTGTACACCAGCGTGATGCTGTTTGTCCCCTCCCCATACTCAATTGCTCCACCATCGGTGAACCATTCAAACACTTTGCAGTTATCGTTAGTTCCGCTACCTGCAAGTACAATCTCTTTTCCTGTGAATGTTTTGTACTCGGTTTGAGCATAAGAAACTATGCTCATGCCAAGAAACAATAAACATAATCCAATCTGTGATACAGATCCTGTTTTTTGATTTTTTTTCATGATGCTATAATTATTGTCTGATGTGTAAATTTTGTCTGGCAATGTTCGATACATTTTTAATTATAGCCGCAAATGTAAATAAAAAAAATTATAAACAAAAAATATTTTAAACATTTTCTTATAAATACAGAAAATATTTTTCAAAACCCTCTCCAAAAAGGCATATAAATCCCTTTAGAGTGGTTTTAATAAGGTTGTTACACTTTCTCTTCCGCAATAAAAAGATTTTGCCTTGATCAATTTTGCAGTACAGGCGATCGGCGATGTCCACAAAATCGATTTTTTATTGGGTTCAGAGCCATCGATGGTATAACGAATTTCCGCATCGGGGATGGTAGAATTGGCGTATAAATAGCCGTCTATCAGCTTTATTCCCGGTTGCGCCACCCTGAAAGTAACCTGTTGAGCAGCCAATCGGGGCAGTTCGCGTTGCGCAATCTTGGCATTGTATATTTGCAGGTCGCGGTCGTATAATTCGCCGTAAGGATCATCTGCCCAAACGGGGAAAGCGTTCCAGGCTCTTTCCGTCAGACCGAAAAGTTTAGGAAAGATATAATAGGTGATCCGGTCGAAATCGCGAATGGTTTCCGCCCACAATTGGGCTTGTATGCCTACTATTTCATTGCGTCTGTCGGCAGACAAAGCCAGTCGTTCTTGCGATCGCCGAAGGATATCGACAGAATCGCCGGCCAAATTGTAGCGTATGGATTTGTAGATCTCGTAAGGCACCACATTGAAAGGGTTGTATTCATTGACAAAACCGCCCCAATAGAGGCCGGGTTCTGCCGGATGCTTGCTGTACGACATGTCGAAATAAAGGTTTGTTACATTGCACAGCACAATCGGGTATCCCGCATTGGCCAAACGATAGGGAACTTGGTCGCCATTCCATTCGGGAACGGTATTCCAACAATAGCTTAGGATGTTTTTCCCGGCAAATTTCGGATTGGGAGTTTCGTCGGGCAACAATCCGACCTCCTGCCAGCCTGCCAGTTGGATGTTTTTTTCTGACAGAATAGAAACGACTTGCGAGATAAAATAATCTTTCAATTCACGGATTTCGCGGAATCCTTTTTCCTTCATGAATTGATTAGCAATTTCCGAGCCTGTCCATGCACCACGGGGGACTTCATCTCCGCCCAGGTGCAGGATGGTCAACGGCACTCCGGCATCATGATACATGGCGCTTATCTCGTCTACCACTTTCTTGACAAAACGGTAAACTCCCGGAAGCGCCACATTGATTACATTGTCGGTATAGCACTGTGCCGACACGTAACGCGAAGTGTCGGCGAAATCAATCAACAGGAATTCTTCCGCTTTCGGTTCATCCGAGTGGATGTATTTGCGGTAACGGTTGTTCATCGCTTTGATGGCAGCGCGGGAATGTCCCGGCATATCGATTTCCGGGATCACTTTCACATGATGCGCCTGCGCGTATTGCAATAACTCAATAAATTCGTCGCGTGTGTAATAACCATTCGCGGTAGATTGGGGATCGTTTGGATCCCAGCCGCCACAATATGCGGGGATCAGACAGTCGTTTTCGTCGTGCGTATGTCCCCTGCGGGAGCCGACGGCAGTCAGTTCTTCCAATCCGGGAATTTCAACACGCCAGCCTTCATCGTCCGCAATATGGAAATGCAACACATTGATTTTATAGGAAGCGAGCAGATCGATCAATTGCATGACATGCGCTTTGGAAGTAAAATTGCGGGCGACGTCGAGCATGATTCCGCGGTAAAATAAATCGGGATAATCGGTAATGCCGACATTGGGCAATGCGCAGGGCAAAGTGTTGTTGCCGAGCATGGCCAGCAATGTCTGTGTTCCATTGAAGATGGCATGTGGGGTGTTGCCTTTGATTTCGATCCGTCCGTCGGCGAGTTCCATTTGGTAATATTCGTCGTTTGCTACGGGAAATGATGCTTGTCGCAGGAGAATTTCAACCGGCGCGTTTTCCATAATTATACAGTCATACATTTGGCCGAGTTTTTCTTTCAGCAGACTCGCTTCATTGGCGAATACAGAATCAGATTGCACTCGCACTTCTTTCGTAAAGGAAAATGCACCCCCGTTCTCCTGTACGGATTTCAGCGACGGAAACAGGTCGGTCGATTTCAATGTCGGCTTTTCCGAAAAAACCGCATTGCGGTCATACACATAGTTGCCGTCAGGGTATGGCAATTCGTGCATCCATTCCCTCGACCATTGGTAATCATGCGTAAACGGCTTCACTTCGATATCAATCGTACACGGGGCGGATTCGTTGCCGTCCGCATCCAGCATCACGCAGTACGCGCCTTCGGGGGCGTCCGATTGTTTAATAATGCCGCCCCTGCACAGGAAAGACATCGGCAATGTATCGCCCGGTGCAACAGGAAGATAATGCGAAGACGGATAGATTTTAAAGTAGGTGCCGTTGATTACTTCCAGGATGGCGGGAGCTTCCGGATTCGGTTTTACACTTCCGGGGTGTTGGCAGAGATAGATGACCCAATTGCCTGCCAATGTGTCGTTGGTATTGTTTACGAGATAAAACGTGCTCTCGTAATAACCGCGTTCGATGCCGTTTTTCCCCATTTCCCAGATCAGTGAAAAAGGCTTGTGGTTGTCGTTGCTTTTGTTTGTACACATCGGAAGCAACAATGCAATTCCAACTATATAAATTAGAGGTCTCATGATAAATTTACTTTTGCGTTTTTGTACTTTGTAATTCATACTTCAATAATTATTTTTTAAAAGGTCGCATGAAACTCGCATGTCATTATTGTCATCTACTCGGATGTTTGCAAATCATGCTCGTTTCATTGCCCAAAAGTACAAACTTTTTTTTTATCTGCTTGTGAATAAATTGAAGATTATATGCTAAATTTGCGAGAATTTCATAGCGCTTCGGTTATCAATGAAGTGTGTGAGTTAAATCATAGATAGAATATGAACATTAAATTTTCAACATTATTCGGGCTTGGCCTCGTTCCCTTGTCTCTGTTCGCGCAGACAAAGCCCAATGTTATCCTGATTCTAACCGACGACCAGGGAAGCATTGACCTCAATTGCTATGGCGCCAAAGATCTAAAAACGCCGAATCTGGACAAGCTGGCAACCGAAGGAGTCCGCTTCACCCAATTTTATGCGGGTTCTGCCATCAGCTCTCCTTCCAGGGCGTGTATCCTGACCGGAAAGACGCCGCAGAAAGCGGGGCTGCCGACCATGGCCTCCTCTGCGAAAGGAAAACCGGGGATGCCTACCGAACAGACCACCATTGCGGAAGTGATGAAAAAGGCGGGGTATGCCACCGGACATGTGGGGAAATGGCATGTCGGCTATTCGCCCGAAACGATGCCCTTAGGACAAGGTTTTGACTATTCTTTCGGGAATATGGGTGGATGTATCGATAATTATTCTCATTTTTTTTACTGGGATGGCCCCAATCGCCACGACTTGTGGGAAAATGGGGAAGAAGTGTTTTACGACGGCAGATATTATCCTGATTTGATGGTAGAAAAAGCCACTTCCTTCATCAAAGCACATTCCCAAGAACCGTTTTTTCTTTATTTTGCTTTCAATACACCTCATTATCCGCTTCAGCCGACAGCGCAATGGCGGGATTATTACCGCGATTTGGCTTCTCCCCGCCGCGAATATGCCGGATTTGTTTCGTCCACCGACGAACGGATCGGACAACTGCTGGATTTTCTTGACAAAGCGAAACTCCGAGAACAAACGATTATCATTTTCCTTTCCGACCAGGGACATTCCTACGAAGAAAGGACAGGAGGCGGTGGAGGCAATTCAGGCCCTTACCGAGGAGGTAAATTTTCGCTGTTTGAAGGCGGCATCCGGGTTCCGGCCATCATCTGCTGGGAAAAAATGATTCCGACAAATCAAATATGCAACAAGCTATGTCTCAGCATGGATATTCTTCCTACGATTGCCGATTTCTGCAATGCTGATTTTCCGAAAGACATCGAAGGGAAAAGCCTCAAACCACTGATTTGCGAAGGAAAAAATGTACACGAAAATGATGTGATTTACTGGCAAATGGGCAAACAATGGGCAGTAAGGAAAGGCGATTGGAAACTGGTGGGGAATCCTGTCGATCCGTCTCCCGGCAATCATGACTTGTCCGCTCCCGAAAACAAGTTGTTCCTGTCGAATTTGGAGATGGATGTCTCTGAAAAAGAAAACCTGTCGGCGAAATATCCCTACAAACTGGACGAATTGATCCGTGAATATCACAGCTGGGAATTTTCGGAAAAACCTGAAACCGTCCGCGATCCTAGCAATGAATCCGATAAGTCGATACGGCTGTCAAATCTTAGTAAACCCTTTAATTATTATTGATGTATGAAACGAGCATGATTTTCAAACATCCAAGCTGATGAAAATAATGACATGCGAGTTCCATACGACCTTAAAAAAAAAATTATTGACGTATGAAAATTAACTTTAACAAACTGTTTTTGATTGTATTATTTACAATGGGATTGTGCCTCGCGTCTTGCACAAAAGACCAGGCTCCCGGAGTAAAAGTTTATGCCTGGACAAACAGCGGACGGCATAGCAACATCGATTCGCTGACTGCTCAATATGCCAAGCTGAAAAGCCATGGAATCATCGGGATATGCAACGGTGCGGGCGATAATCCGGAAATGATCGCCATGGCCGCGAAAGCAGCTCACGCCAACGGAATGGAATACCACGCCTGGCACGTAACCATGCGCAAGCAGGATGCCGACTCCACCTGGTATGCTGTCAACCGCAACGGTGATTCGGCATACGATGTGCAAGCTTATGTACCGCGCTACAAGTTCTTATGCCCCAACAAGGATGAAGTTTACAATTATCTTGTTGAGATATACACAAAAATTGCCGAAATCCCGGAAGTAGATTATGTCCATTTCGATTTTATCCGTTTCCCGGATGTTATCCTCCCTCGCGGGCTGTGGGAAAAATACGGACTTGTGATGGATGAAGAATATCCGGTCGCCGATTATTGCTATTGCGATGCGTGCGTGAATGGATTTAAGGAAACTTCGGGAATTGATATCCGTGCGTACGACGATCCGTCGACCTGCCAGGAATGGAAACAATACCGCTATGATCTGATAACGAATTTAGTCAACCGATTAACTGACGTGATCCACGCACAAGGAAAAAAAGTCAGCGCGGCGGTCTTCCCCGGACCGGAACTCGCGAAAGCGCTGGTTCGCCAGGAGTGGAACAAATGGAATGTCGATGCTTTTTTTCCGATGAATTACAACGATTTTTATCTTGAAGGAGCCGACTGGCTACGCGACATCACCAAGGAAGAAGTAGAGGCCGTGGCAGGCAAGGCGCCTGTTTACAGCGGGCTGTTCATCTGCCGAGATTGGGAAAACAAAGCCGACATCAAAGACCCCGAAGGGCATGGTTTGTTGCCTTCGGAAATGGAAGAAGCGATCGATGGATCGATGGAAAGCGGCGCATCGGGCATTTGTCTCTTTACTCCTGGGCGAATGACCGATGCTCACTGGGCGGTATTTGACAAAGCAATCCGGAAGAAACGGAATTGAATAATGGCAATATTCAATTCCGAATTCTCAAATCACTTCTGTTCAGGGAGATAATCCAGCCAGACTTTCATCTCTCCTGCTTCGCGATTGTCCCATGCGTAATAGGGAATCAGCGTGAATTGCCCGCTTGCCGACTCTGCCTTGATGGTTTCTACACCGTTGAGCAGTTCGGCATCGAACCGGGCAGTAAATTTCGTATCGGGAGAGAGGATTATCTTGTCGAAATCTGCGTTGTCAACCTGTTCGGCGCAATAAACCAATGGTCCGCGTTGGATTGCCCGCTTGCCCTCGTCTTCTTTCACACGCGGGTCGGCAGCAACCACTTCGACAGGCATGTCAAGCGACAGCGTAATTTTGTCGCCTGCCTGCCATTTGCGATTCAGCACGGCATAACCTTTTTCGGTTGAAGGCGCTGTTTGCTCGCCGTTTATGGCAACTGTCCACGCTTTGCACCATTCAGGCAAGCGCAAGCGCAATTCCTTTTTCAGAGGCGACGAAAGCGTGATTTCCACCTTGCCGTCCCATGGATATTCGGTTGTTTGCTGTATTTTCAACGACTTGCCTTCAATCTCGAACTCGGCATTGCTACTTATATAAAGATTGATCCACAATGCTTTATCCGAAACGCCATAGATATAATTTCCGATGGAAGGCAGAAAACGGGATATCTGACTGGGGCAGCATGCGCAACCATACCAGGCCTGACGGTGGTGATTGCCGTGCGACGCAAGCGGATTGACATAGAAAAATAGATCGCCATTGAGCGAAATGCCCGCAAGTGCGCCGTTGTACATCGAGCGTTCGAGGACGTCAATATATTTGGAATCGCCGGTAAACTGATTCATGCGCCAGTTCCAGAACACCATCCCGACCGAAGCGCATGTCTCACAGTAGGCGTCATAGTTCGGCAGGTCGTAGTCTTCGGTAAAGCCCTCGTTGTGATGCGAAGAGCCAATGCCGCCGGTGATGTACATATTTCGCAGCACGACGTCATCCCAGAGGCGATTCATCGCGTCGATATAGCCTGTATCGCGTTTCAGCGCGGCCACGTCTGCCATTCCGCAGTAGAGATACATGGCGCGAACGGCATGTCCGCCAATGTCGGTCATCTCACGCACGGGAGCATCGTCCTGATAATACGCCGCATACCAATCCCCTTCATCGCCCCTGCTTCCGTAGCCGTGTCCGCGTTCTTCGAGCAGCCAATTGGCGAAATCCAGGTATTTTTGCTTGCCCGTAATATTGTATAATTTAACCAGCGCAAGTTCAATCTCTTCGTGCCCCGGCACCCAGTGTCGCTTGTCGGGTCCGAAAAGCGATATACAATGGTCGGCCATGCGTTCCGAGACGTCCAAAAGTTTGCGTTTACCGGTCGCCTGATAGTACGCTACTGCCGCTTCGATCATGTGCCCGGCGCAGTACATCTCGTGCTTGTCCATGTTGTGCCAGCGTTTGTCTAACCCGGTGAGGGTGTAGAACGTGTTGATGTAGCCATCCGGTTGCTGTGCGGCGGCGAATTTGTCTATCCACTCGTCCGCTTTGGCTTCGAGCGCTGTGTCGGGATTGTTTTTCAGTGAATAAGCGATGCCTTCGAGCGCCTTATAGACGTCGCTGTCGTCGAAGAAGATGCCCGAATGTTCGCCTTCTCCCTTGGCCGCATTCTCGAAGTTGCGAATACGACCCGTCTGATTTTCAATCTGGTCGATACAGACTGCCAGCGTGGTTGTGGCATGACTTCTAAGGCGCGGTGCCCAAAAGTTGTCGGTGATTTTCACGTGCGAAAAATCAACAGGTGTGATGAGTTTTAACGACTTGTTGCGCTCGTTTTGAGTGCAGCTCGCAAGAGCTGAAATTACAATGGTTATAAAAAATAGCTGTTTCATAATATTTTGCATTATTGACCGACAAAGTTAGCACAAAATTTAGGATTTACACCAATCTATTTCCCCGCTTTGATAAATTTACTACCTTTACCGCAAATATTTGTTGCCTTAAGGACAATAAAAAAACAATTCAATTATATGTTCAGGAGAATCATTGTTTGTATATCGCTGACAGCGTTTATGACAGTTCAAGCGCGTCAGCTGCAGGTTTCGGCAACGGGACAAATCGTATTTTACGACTTGCGGTGTGAGAACCTGGTGAATCCGAATGCGATCGACAATACCGTCCCGCATTTCAGTTGGAAGATCCATTGCGACAACCCCACGCCGCCGCGATGCTATGAGATCCAGGTGGCAACTGACAGTCTGTCATTGACAAAGAACAAGGCCGACTGCTGGCGTCAGGAAAAGATTCCCGTCACGGCGTCGGTCATGATGCCCTACAAAGGCCGCCCCCTGAAACAGCGCATGCTGTATTATTGGCGGGTGCGCGCCAAGGATGAAGAAGGACGCCTTTCCGACTGGAGTCCGATACAGCGGTTTGGAATCGGCATCCTGGAAGGATTGCAAGGATCCTATATCGGGCTTTCGGCGAGCAACGGCGACGTCCGCACTCCCCTGTTGAGGAAAACTTTCGCGTTCGATGCTAGCGGCACCGCATTGCTTCATGTCAATTCCCTTGGATACCACGAAGTATACCTCAACGGTCGGAAAGTCGACAATCGGGTATTGTCTCCCGCCGTATCGCAGCTAAACAAGCGTTCGTTGATCGTCACCTACGATGTGACCCCCTGTTTGCTTCAAGGCGAAAACGAACTGGTGATCTGGCTCGGACAGGGATGGTATAAAAAAACTACTTTTGGGGCAGATTACGACGGACCGCTGGTAAAAGCAGAACTGGATGTCGTGCAAAAAGGGAAGCCTGTGATTTTGCTTTCCACCGACACCAGTTGGACAGCTCGCGAAAGCGGATACTCCGATACCGGCACCTGGCAAGCATTACGCTTTGGTGGAGAACGGATCGACGCGCGGCTACTGCCAGGCAACCTCGACAAGGAAGGGCTTGACAAATTGGACTGGTTTCCGGTGATCGCGATTCCGGTAGCGGGTCACATCGCCTCCCCGCAGATGTGCGAGCCGAATGTGATCCACGAAACCGTAACGCCGATAAAGATTCAATCCTCAACCGACGGAGCGTGGATTGTGGATATGGGAAAAGTTTTGACGGGATGGTTTGAACTCCGCATCCCAACATTGACAGCAGGACGAGAAGTGGCCGTTGCCTATACGGACGACATCCGGCTGGACAGTGCTTTCCGACAAGGCGAGCAGGACATCTATATCGCTTCCGGCAAACCGGACGAAGTGTTCTGCAACAAATTCAACCACCATGCTTTCCGTTACGTAAAAATCACCAACCTGCCGCAAGCGCCCAATATTGAGCAAATAAAAGCCTACCATATCTATGGCGATTACAAGGCGGCAGCGAGTTTTGTATGCTCCGATCCCGACCTGAACGCCATACACGACATGATCCGTTATACAATGACTTGCCTGACTTTCAGCGGCTATATGGTCGACTGTCCACACCTTGAACGGGAGGGATACGGTGGCGACGGCAATTCTTCCACCCAGTCGTTGCAAACGATGTACGACGTCTCTCCCACTTTCCTCAACTGGCTGCAAGCCTGGAAAGACGTCATGCGCGAAGACGGCAGCCTGCCGCATGTAGGCCCCAACCCCGGCAACGCAGGCGGAGGTCCTTACTGGTGCGGGTTTATCGTGATGGCGCCGTGGCGAACCTACCTCAATTACAACGATCCGCGCCTGATAGAACGTTATTACGACACCATGAAACAATGGTTCGGCTATGTTGATGAATATACGGTCGATGGATTGTTGAAACGCTGGCCGGACTTGCCTTACCGCAACTGGTATCTGGGCGACTGGCTGGCGCCCGAAGGCGTCGATTCCGGAAATCAAGCCTCAGTCGACCTGGTGAGCAACTGCTTCATCAGTGAATGTCTGGACGCGATGCAAAAAATCGCAACCGTACTCGGCAAACCGAAAGAAGCAGCGGAGTTCGCGCAACGCAGATCCTCGCTGATCCAAGTGATACATAAAACGTTTTATCATCCGGAAACCGACACTTACGCCACCGGTTCTCAGCTCGATATGGCTTACCCGATGCTGGTGGGCGCAACGCCGGACTCCCTCTATGCGAAGGTAAAAAACCAACTGCTGACACGAAGCGCTGAGGTGTACAACGGGCATATCGCTGTAGGACTGGTGGGGGTCCCCATCCTTACCCGCTGGGCGATTCAAAACAGAGAGGCGGACTTTATGTATTCTATGCTGAAAAAGCCGGACTATCCGGGCTACCTGTACATGATCAACAACCACGCCACGACAACCTGGGAATACTGGAACGGCGAACGTAGCCGCGTTCACAATTGCTACAACGGCATCGGCAACTGGTTCTATCAAGCAGTGGGAGGCATCGTGCCCGACGAGAACGAGCCGGGATACCGGCACATCTTCATCATTCCGCAAATCCCAAAAGGAGTGACCTGGGCGAAGACCACAAAAGAATCGCCTTACGGAACCATTACAGTCAACTGGGAAATCGCCGACGACCTGCTGCGATTGCATATTGAACTGCCTTGGGGAATAAGCGCCACCGTAAAATTCGGTGATTCGGTGATTGCGGTGCCGGAAGGAAAACACGAAGTTGAGTTGAAGGTTAGTGGTTAGTGGCTGGTTAATTCGTAATTCATATTAGTATCATGAAACGAGCATGATTATCAAACATCCAAGTTGATGACAATAATGACATGCGAGTTCCATACGACCTTTTAAAAAAAATTTATTGACGTATGAAAATTAAATTATCAGCGCTCTGCATCCTGCTATCGGTTTGCGGGGCAAAATCGCAATCCGTTCCGGCGTTTGCCGACGGTGAACGGATCGTGTTTGTTGGAAACAGCATCACTTGTGGCGGACATTATCACAGTTATATCTGGTTGTACTACATGACGCATTTCCCGGATCGGCGGATCAGTATTTACAATGAAGGGATCGGCGGGGATGTCGCCAACATGATGTACCTGCGATTGGACAAAGTGTTTGAACATCAACCAACCCTGGTGACGCTCTCTTTCGGAATGAACGATGTCGGATATATGGACTACACCCAACCGGAGAATGGCGCTATCGGCAGCAAGAATGTAGCCGTCGCCTGCGAAGACTATCAAAAGATAGAGACAGAACTGAAAAAATATCCAACCATCAATAAAGTGTTGATCGGAAGTTCGCCCTACGACGAAAGCGCCCGTTTCAATCAAACGCCTTTCCCAGGGAAGAACAGACTGATTGAACAGATTGCCGACTTCCTGCAGCAGCGCGCCAAGATCAACAAATGGCATTTCCTGGATTTCAACCGTCCGATGATGGCGATCAACCAGCGCGAACAACAGGCGGATTCGACCTACACCTTGTGCGGCGCCGACCGCATCCATCCCACTACCGACGGTCACCTGGTCATGGCTTACCTGTTTCTGAAAGCACAGGGATTGACCGGCAAGCCGGTAGCCGACATCCTCATCGATGCTTCCGGACGGATTGTAAAACGCGCAGACAACTGCCGCATCACGGATCTGTCGGTTTCGGCAAAGGATATCCGATTTACTTACCTGGCAAAAGCGCTACCCTACCCGATCGATTATTCCCATTATGAAAATGAAAAACATACCCAAGCCGATGCTTTGAAAGTCATCCCGTTTATGGACGAAGTGAACTGCGAAGGCTTGGCTGTGACGGGTCTATCAGACGGCTATTACCTGTTGAAGATTGAAAATGAACCTATCGCCCGACTGACTGCCGGCGAACTGAAACGGGGCATCAACCTTGCTTCTTATGCGAATACCCCGCAAAACAAACAGGCAGAGCAAATACGCGAATTGAACGAACGGCGTTGGCTCATCGAACGCCAGATCCGCGAATACTACTGGATAGAATACAACCTGATGCGCAAGACCAACATGCTGTGGGCTTGCAATGAAGCCGCAGTTGATACATTACAAAAATACCGCGCCATCGATCCTTTTGTCAACTGGACCGCCGATTACTGGCTGCGTTACATGCACAAACGCGTCCGCGAAGACAGTGAGAAAGAACAACAAAGCCTGGTAGAAACGATCTACCGGCTGAATAAACCCCAAGCCCTGAAAGTGGAGCTGGTAAAACTTGATTAAACGGATGGAAACGAACGAAAAAAAGAGAAAATTTAATTTCAGCGCCCTATACGACAGGATTGGGCTGCTGCTGAAAAGAATGCCTGTCAGTGTAGCGATGATTGTCGGACTGGCGACACTGGCCTGGCTGGATATCAATATGGATGATTATGCTGCGCCTTACCAGCTGATTGCGTTTGGCGTCGTCGGGCTGTTTATCAGCGTGGTAGCTGCCTTGTGGCTCGAAGACCGCATGCCGCAGCAGGCGTTACGAAGGCATGCCGCTACGGTGGGCGCCGTACTATTGTGGGGCGTCTATTGTCTGTTTTTGCCTTCCTTCAGCGACCGCCTCCCCAATGCGGTTTTGACGCAGATTGTGGCACTCGGCGGGGTGTTTTTCTGTGCGATCTTCTTCATCTCGTTCTTGAAACGCGGGCAAGACCGTCCGTACTGGAAGTTTGCAGTAGAATTACTCTTCCAAATGGGGATCGCCGGACTGTTTGGAATGATCTTGTGGGGCGGACTGGGTCTGGCTCTTTGGGCAATAGACGAACTGTTCGATATCTATCTTCACCATCGGGTTTACCTCAATGTGGTGGTGGCATGCCTGTGCCTGTTTACTCCCCTCTGGTTTCTGGCGAATATCCCATCACAGGAAGAAAAACACAATCCCGACTACACATTCTATAAATTACTGAAAATACTGGGTTTGAATATCATCCTCCCGATTCTGGCGGTCTATATGCTCATCCTCTATGTCTACCTGGCAAGCATCATCGTGGCATGGAAACTGCCCAACGGCTGGGTTTCGTGGCTGGTTTCGGCATTGTCGCTCGGGGTATTGGCGGTGATCAATATCCTGTATCCCTTGCAGTTGCAGAAGCATCGGTTGACTTTATTCCTGTCGCGCTATGCGGGACTGCTGATCCTGCCGCTGCTGATTCTGATGAGTATCGGAATCATCCGCCGCATCAGCGATTACGGATTGACCATCAACCGGCTGTATATCGTTTTGTTGAATATCTGGTTTTACGGCATTTTTCTCTGGCTGTATTTCTCAAAAGCAGCACACATCAAATGGATACTTATTTCAGCGACTGCAATTGCATTGCTGGCATCCATCGGTCCATGGAACATACAATCATTGGCCAAGCGGACGGTAACCAGCGACGTGAACCGGTTGCTGGAGCACCGGAAACTCGTCCAATCGGAATCACCCACCTGGGTAGATTCGCTCGATACCGCGACGAAGCGCCGGATCATTGAAGGAGTCAACTATCTGGTAAGGGATTACGGACCGGCACAAATTCAATCGTTTTTTGCCGATTCCATCGATGACAAAAGGATCTATTCGCTCCTCGAATCCGTCCATTTAAATCATGCTGCGGTTGAGGCGGACTTCCATCGCTGGTTTTCGTTCGAGGCGGACAGTTCGGTAGTTATCACTCTTGACAATTATGCGCGTTGCCTTACGCTCTCCTGGAATCATTACGGCAACTCGACCAACGGAGTGGCAGTTTCCTCTGTGGAAAATCAATTGGTGATTACCGCCTTATCCGACAGCAGTCAGTTGGTATTTCCAATCGAAGATCATGTCGTCAGTCTGTTGGAACGCGACAAGCGCCATAGCCAGGCGCCCATAATCCTCAATTACCATAACAATTTATTGATTATCAACAAAATATCGGGAACCTATCAGCACAACTCGTCCGAACATATCTCCATCGAAACGCTCAGCGGGTGCTTGCTATTCTCGAAGCAATAAACGAAAACATCATGAAAAAAGCGCTTGCATTACGTCATGTCCATTTTGAGGATCTCGGCATCCTCGAACCGTTGCTACAAGACTCCGACCATCAGGTTCATTACCTCGATGCCACGGTCGCAGACCTCCATGCCTGCGCCGTCGGGGATATCGACTTGTTGATCGTCCTGGGAGGACCTGTCAGTGTATACGACGAACAGATCTACCCTTTCCTCGCCGATGAATTGGAATTGGTCAAACACCAACTTGACACAGGGAAACCGTTGTTGGGCATCTGCCTGGGAGCGCAACTCATCGCCAAAGCGATGGGCGCAGACGTATATCCGCTTGGAGTGAAAGAAATCGGATTTGCGCCGCTCACCTTGACGGCAGAAGGCCGATCGTCGGTATTGGCGCCATTGGCCGACACGCAGGTCTTGCATTGGCATGGCGACCGGTTTGATATTCCGAAAGGGGCGATCCGGCTGGCGGAGACTCCCATCTGTAGCAGCCAAGCGTTTGCTGTAGGAAATACGGTCTTGGCTTTGCAATTCCATCTCGAAATCGACAGGTCAGGGTTTGAAAGATGGCTCGTCGGTCATGCCGCCGAACTCTCACATAGCGGCATTGACCCTCGCGCGTTGCGCATGGATGCGGCACTCTACTGCGAAGCGACAGCCGCAGCGGGAAGCGCGGCCATCGCTCGTTGGCTGAGGGCGCTGTGACTTTCAAGGCTATTCCGAAAAGATGGCTTTCAGTCGCTCATCGAGGTCTTTTTCCTCGACTTTCCCGATCATCTTTCCTTCCTTGTCGATCAGGTACTTGGTCGGCAGGAAATGGATGGCGTATTTGTCGTTGATGCTGTTGGTGCGGTCAAATTTTTCCCGAATCACCAGTCCACGCAACACATGGTGGAAGGCTTCGATGCCATCCTGCGCCACTGCTTCGCGCCATTTGTCGGGATTGCTGTCGTCGTCGGACACACAAATCACTTCCAATCCTTTGTCATGGTATTCGGCATACAGTGCTTTCAAATGCGGATTGCCTTTTCGACAAGGGATGCACCAGCTTGCCCAAAAATCGAGCAGCACATATTTCCCTTTGAAATCCGTGATTCGCAACGAATCGCCATGAATATCCACAGTAGCAAAATAGGGCGCCGTAGCTCCCGGCTGGACATTTTTCAGTGTTGCGATCTCTTCTTTCGTCCCCGAAGCAAAGGAGCTGTTTTTCACTCGGTCGGAAAAAGCCCCGTAAATCGCGGACAATTCTTCAAATGAAAGTTGGCTCTTTTCATACAGCAAAAGGTATGCAGCAAGGTAGGAATCGGGATTATTCTTTATAAAATCAAGGTATAGACTATGGACACGCGCAGTGTAGGGTTCAAGCAGTTCCCGGATGCTGTCGCGCTTCTCGACGTCTTTTTCTTCTTCCACCGCTTTATACAGCGCCGCAGCTTCTTCCCTGATTTTTTCGCTTTCCGCGTTAATCTGTTTCCATTCGTCATTTATCGTTGATCCTTTCAATTCCGATTTACTGAAATCGTCGTTGTTCAGCGTCAATTCCATGATGCTGGGTTCGATAAAAAAGTTTACTCGTTGCTTGTTGTTCCGGTCGTGAGCATCTCCGAAGGAAATGGTGGCACTGACTGCCTGATCGAGCTTGCCCTTAAATTCAAACTTGCCATTTTCAACAAGCGTAGTGTCAGAAATTACGCTATTACGGTTATTTAGCCCCAGTGAATAATATAAATAGACCTGCTCACCGTCGTGCGCATCGACAGCGCCTTTCAATACAAAAACATTGCTGTCGGGCTTTTGTGTGCAGGCAACCATTGCGAGGCACACCAGAAATAAGATTGTTGAGTGTTTCATTTTTTGAGTTATTAATACATTGATTGAAGGATTGAAGGATTGAAGGATTGAAGGATTATTCTTTGGAATAGCCCGGATTTTGTTGTGACAGAACCGGATTCTGCTTAAATTCTTCGGCAGGAATCGGCAAAATCATCACGTCAGGCGCGTCGCAGAAAGAATTGAACGGCTGCACAATCGATTTTGGCATCCGCATCATGATCTCGAGTTCGCGTCCGCTTTCGCAGAACAGGTTTTTCAATGTCTCTTCAAAGATCAGTGAAAGCAAATCATTGTCGCTAGTGGCTTTGTCGACAGCGGAGAGGTCGGTAATACCTGCTGTCGCCATCACGTCTTTCAACAGCGCGCGGACTTCATTTTTGTCGCCGCCGGTCAATACCAGCGCTTCTGCTTTGAGCAGATAAAATTCCGTAAGCCGCATTTGGTAGTTCACCTCTTCGAGCAGCGTAGCGACAGGGTTGTCATTGTGCAAATATTTGGTAATCAGATTATTCGTAAAAAGCCATTCCCGCCGAGGATCGTTATCAAACAGCGACAGGAATTTTTCCGTCGGATAGAATTGCGTAACGTTACGATAGTAATAAGCCTCCATTTTTCGGGTTTGTCCTTCTTTCGGTTGGATGCCGAACATCACTTCTTGACTTTCCAATCCTTTCAGATAGAAAATATCCTGTAGTTTATCCTCCAATTGATAGGGCGAATTGGAGAGGATGTCGGTTGTGAGGGAGACAACCTGTGCATAATCGCCTGATTGACCGCGCATCATCAACACCCTTGCTTTCAGTCCTTTTGCGACCCATTTGTTGAGATAATATTTCGCATTGCTTTCAGGGCAATGCTCGATGGCATAGTCGATATCCTGCAAAACGGCATCGTACGATTCTTTCACGGTACTGCGGTCTTTGGCGATATTGCCCGTCACGGCCACTTCATTGCGGATTAATGCACCATACGAGCTAGTGTAGTCATAATATTGCGCAAACCAGCGAAGCAGGTTATAATGCGTAAAAGCCCGCAGCAAACGCGCTTCACCGATGATTCCCGTCTTTCTGCCGCTCTGAAACCAGCCGTCCGGTGCGGCTTCCATCTGGCTGATTACGCCGTTGGCGGCATACAGCGACTGGTACGAATCGAACCACAACCCCGACGCATAATAGCTTGTTGCATTCAGTGCATGGGACTCCAACGGTTGAGCGCCCTGGTAATAAAGCAAAACGCCTCCAAATTGGGCAGGATAAATCTCGAAATCATTAAAACAACTGGTAGTCGGCACATTGTAATTATCCAATCCGCACACGGCATACCTGTAATAAGCGCCGTTCAACGCAATCTCGGCGCTTTTCTGGTCAACGATAAGATTTCCGTCGACTTTGACCTGCGTGGGCAACATATTCAGCTGATCGTCGCATGAAGACACGACCAGGCATGCAATATAAAAAAGGATATGTATTGTAGAATTTTTCATTGTCTTTATTGTTAAAAATTGATTCTCACTCCAAATGTATAACTCTTTGAAGTCGGATAGGAACTGATGTCCCTTCCGCCACCGATAACGCTTCCGGGAGCGTCACTCACTTCCGGATCCAGTCCGGGATACTTGGTCAAGGTAAACAGGTTCCCGGCCGTCGCATAAACCTGAAGCTCCGAAGCATGCAACGGTTTCAGGAATTTCTGCGGCACATTGTAGCTCAGCGACAATGTCTTGAGTTTCAAATAGGAAGCATCGTAGACATTCTGATCCGTCAGGAAAATGATCATGCCGGTATAAATATTCGCCGGACGCTCCGACAGGTTCGGATTGTCGCCCAGCAAATGCGTCGTCCGGTTTTTCAGCGTGTAGCTCATGGCCATATCGGAAACGTCGTTCAGGTAGATCAATTCGTTGCCGTAAGAAAATGTGAAATGCGTCAGCAGCGAAAAATGCTTATAGGTCAATGTATTGGTATAACCACCGAAGAAATCGGGCGAAGCATTGCCGATGACATCCTGATAGTACATTCCTGTTTCGTTTTGCGCATATTCAAGGCTGCCGACGCCCACCGCCGGGAACAGCGCCCACCATATAGCATACGCAGCCGTTGCGGGGAAGCGGGACAGATAGGATTGCAATTGTTCTTCATCCCGAATAATCCCGACGCTTTTGTATCCGCAAAGCAACCCCAGCGATTCGCCTTCTTTCACGATGCTGTTGCCGAGGTTGAGCGCCGCTCGGTCGGAAGCATCGGAAAAGCGTTCTCCAAGGATGTTCAGCACTTTGGATTTATTCTGTGCGAGATTCAATGCGCCTCGCCAACTGAAATCTTTGTTTCTCACGAAATAGCCGTACAAGTCAAGCTCGATCCCTACATTCCGAATTTTGGCGATATTGTATACCACAGTAGAAAAGCCCGAACTGGGGGCAGGCGTGATATTCAGCAATGCGCCGTCGGTAATTTTGTGATAATAGCCGAATGTGCCGCCCAATCGCCCGTTCATGAAAGAGAAATCCAGTCCCAGGTCTTTTTGCACGGTCGATTCCCATTTGATTTCACTGTTGCCCAGTTGCGAAGGATACAGCGCGTTCTTCCCTGCGTAGGAATCGGGCGTATAGAGTGTCCGCCACATGTTGTCGTCGATATTTTGAGTGCCGGTTTTTCCGGCGCTCGCCCGGATTTTCAGATCGTCGATCCACGACACATCACTCAGGAAAGCTTCTTGCGAGATACGCCAAGCAATAGCGCCCGAAGGGAAATAGCCGACCCGGTTGTCCGGAGCAAATTTGGAAGAGGCATCGCTTCTGCCGGTGAAAGTAAACAGGTATTTATCCTGATAGTAATAGTTTGCCCTAATATAAAACGACAGCAACGAACTGCTGAGCCAAGGGCTGGCTCCTGCCACAGAGGTAGGTTGCGCCGCCGAACTCAAGCCGGTCAAGATATTGTCGTCGGGATAACCTTTGCCGGAGGCCTTGAAATAATTCATTTTCTTGTTTTCCCACGAAGTGCCCAGCAGGACATTGAACCGATGCGCGGAATTAAACACCTTTTCGTAAGTCAATGTATTTTCAAAGAACGTGTTGATGGACAGGGACTGCGCTTCTGAGCCGGTGCCGCCTCCGGAATCTTCCGCGCCGTAGAATCCGCCTATCTTCACATAACTGGGTACATAGTTCACCTGGTTATAAGAATTATAATCGACTGAAGCAGTGCTTTTAAACCTCAGGTCTCGGAGTATGTCAAATTCTAAACCAATGGTTCCTTTCAGCAGGTAAGTGGTCGCTCGATTGGTGGAAGTGGCCACTGCCAGCGGATTCTGGAATCCCATGTAGCTCGTGCTCAAATCGCCGAAAGTAGCATAAGTGCCGTCGGGATTGTACGGCTCAAAGACCGGCGGTGCATAGAGCGCCTGGGTATACAATCCGTTGGTAATGTTATTCTTGATATATCCGTAATTGAGATTGGTCAGCAATCGCAGTCGGTTCGAGATGTCGGTATCCAGGTTGATTTTCCCTGAGATGCGTTCAAAATCGGTACTGATCAGCGTTCCGTCTTGCCTGGTATAGGAAGTGGAAGCATAATAGCGCGAATTTTGGCTTCCGCCGTTTAAAGAAAAATGGATATTGTGGGAATTGCCCGTACGAAGCACCAGGTCGAGCCAGTCGGTATCGGCATTTCCCCATTGTCCGGCATTATCCAGTACTTTTTGAGCGTTGGTGCGGGCGGAATTGGAAAAGGAATTGAACATGACTTGTTGTGCCGCCGTCAATCCTGCCGCGTTCTTGTTCAGGTTGTCGATCGTATTTTGTGCCGCTTGCAGCAGCGCCGACTTGTATTGTTCTGCATTCAGTGCTTTGTCGGCAATCGGCTTGTTGACACCGAAAAAGTAATCGAGGTTGATTCGGGGAGCGCTTTCTTTCCGTCCTTTTTTTGTGGTGATGATTACGACGCCGTTGGCCGCTTTAGAACCGTAGATGGCTGTTGCAGAAGCGTCTTTCAGGATGTCGATCGATTCCACATCGTTGAGATCCAGCCCTGCGAGGTTATTCAACCCGCGGGAGAATGCGCCGCTGATGCTGCTGTTGAAATCATCGCCGTAGTTGCTCGCTTCCATTGGGTTCACAATTTCGGAAACCGATTGGTAGTTGTTTGTTACATCGATCGGTATCCCATCGATCACGTAGAGCGGATCGGTGCTCCCCGCCAGCGACGAGCCGCCTCTGACACGGATCCTGACAGCGCCGCCCGGAGAGCCGTCGGCTTTGGTGATCGCCACGCCTGCCGCTTTCCCTGCGAGGGCATCGTCGAGGCTCATGGCAGGAACAGTGAGCAATTCGTTGGTGTTGACGGTAGAGATCGAACCGGTCAGGTCTTTCCGCAATGTGTTGCCGTAACCCAGTACCACCACTTCCGACAGTTTGTTTTCCGATTCTTCCATCACGACCTCCAGAAGCGTGTTGACAGTGACCAGCATTTCTTTGTTTTTGTAGCCCAGACAGGAAAAACCAAGCATTTGTCCCGATTTTACCTTGATCGAAAACCGTCCGTTGATGTCAGTAACCGAGCCTCGGTTTTCTGCTTTGATTCCGATGCTGACTCCGCTCAACGGGATGGCGCGTAGGTCGGTCACCACCCCTTGCAGCAGAAATTGACCCGGCAACAAGTTCTCTTTCACTTGCTGTTTCTCTACGATGAGGATCCGAGTAGCTTGGATAATTCCCTCCAGATCGGTGTCTTTCAGCAACAAATCCAATGTTTCTTTTACACTTCTGACACCTTTCTTCACCGAAATCCGTTTGTATTTCGTGACCAGCTGTGATGAATAAGCCATTTTGAACCCGGAGACTTTTCCAAGAGCCTGGAGACCTTCATCCAATGACTTATTCTCTAATTCAAAAGCAATCTGTTGTTCAGCCTTTTGTCCGTATACAACTTCATGACCAGTTAATAATATCATTCCCAGTAGGATAAGAATGATATTACTTGCTTTCCCCAATACGTTCATAATTGATATTATTAATAATTAAAATGGAATTACTTCATTTGAGATGACGATATTTTTACTGTCTTGAACCGCATAATGCGTTCTTGAATTGATGGCGCATAAAATTTTCAGGATATCTTCAAGCGATTCTGTGCCGCTAAACGAGGCAACGATAGCGGAATCGGCCAGGCGATCTCCTGTGATTGCAATATTGACACCGAACCGCCGACTGAGTTCTACGGCGACTTCCTTCAGGGAGACATGATCGAAATCCATGTCTTGACGTGTCCATCCGACGATCTTCTTCTTTGCCTCGGTGTTGACGACTTTCGGTTCTGATTCGGAAGAACAACGCAATTCCTGGTTTACCGTCAGGATGGCCAGCACCTTGTCGCGGTTTGCTACTTTCACCCGTCCTTTTGATACCGAGAGCGTCACGTCATTCTCGTCCTGCATGGCGCGGATGTTGAAAGCCGTGCCGAGCACCGTTGTCGTGATAGCACCCGTGTGGATGACAAACGGCTTTTGTAGATTTTCCCTGACATCGAAGTAGGCTTGCCCCGATAAAGTGAGGGTTCGTGTGCCTTCATTGAAATTTTCCAGGCCGCAGAGGGTACTGTGTTGCTGAAGGATGACCACACTGCTGTCGGGAAGCACAATGTTTCGGATATAATCGACAGGCGTGTCGGGAGAAACTTCGACTGCAGCGACAAAAACCGTCTGCGCTTTACCGGACTGCCGTTGCGATCCTGTCATCCAATACAGTACTCCAAGGCAAAAGACAACAGCAATCATCGCTGCTATCGAAAGGGCGCGTTGCCACGAAGGATTTTTTACGAAATATCCCCATGGGGAGCGATTCGTTTTTTCCTGCAGGATGTCATTCAAAATCTTCCGCGACTTTTCTTCCGAGAAAGGAACGGCAGGCAAATATGATTTCCATACGCTTTCAATGAACGTACTGAGTTGTTCATCGCTCTTTCCGGCGACGAGCACAAAGAGCTCTTTCTCTTCGTCTTTCGTAGTCAACAGTGAAATATACCTGGATAAAAGGTAAACGATCCTGTCGTTATTTTCAAAATTTTCCATTTGAATGGTGATTAATGATAGATTTTATTCGGAATAGATAAAAATCATTCCTTCATTTATGATATATGACGAACAAAAGTAAAAAAAGTCTATTCGCTGATGGAAAAATTTTGAGAATAAAGTCAATCAACGAAGAAAAAAGTAGTTCGTAGTAACCCGCCTTTCTTAAATCTTATCGTTTTTGTAACATCTGTGTATCCTGTTTGTAATCCGGAAGGTATAATTTTGCGGCGGAACTACGAATGTGTTTTCAATGATTAAGGCTTTTATTTTACTGATAATATGTATTTTAAGTATTTATATCAAAGCGCAGACAGCGGATATTTCGGGATATATTCAAACGGAGTTTCAGTACGGACAGCGTGATGCAACATTGAATGTCGGAAACGCGAACGAGGATGAGCGTGATGGTTTTTATCGTTTTGGCGTGAGATGCGGACGGGTAAAGGCGACGTTTGAAAGCGACAAATCGCTGTCGGCTGTTTTTCAGGCAGATATGACAGAGAAAGGGATTGCGCTAAAAGATGTTTATTTGAGCGTGAAGCCTGATTTTTGCCACATCGTCGAGTTCAAGAGCGGAGTGATGAAGCGGATTTTCGGTCGCGAGATTCCGCTTTCGTCGTCTGTGCGCGAATCGCCGGAACGGGCAGCTGTCTGGCGAAAGATGTTTCCCGATGAACGCGATTTGGGCGTTGCCGTTATGTTTCAACCTCTTGCAAAATACTTAAAAGTTGAAACCGGATTGTATGCCGGAAATGGCATTAAACCGCAAACGTCCGACCGGATGGATTTTGCTGCGCGTTTGAGCGGCGAATTTTACGGTGCGTCGTATTATCACAGCGCCTTCGCCCGTTGCGATTATTTTGGAATTGATTTGACTGCTCGGTTTTCGAGCGCATTGGGAACTACCCGCGCCACAGGCGAGTCTATTTATTCAAAATCATCTGCCGGTCAGGATTTTGACGGCGGTTATATTACTCTTGTTCAGGAATGGGCATCCGTTCCGCTGACTTCGGTTTTGAAATATGATTGGGCAGATAATCAAACATTCGGTTTCGGGCTGTTGTGGTCGTATCGCCCCGACGTCAAATTAACGGTTTAATATGATATTATTTACGACGATTTGGAAAATAATGTGCTGACTGTAAGGTTGCAATATGCATTTAGTGAAATATTTTAAAAATTACGCTTTACCGTCCGAAACAGATTCCGACGGAAGCCGTTGAACTGTCGCATACTATTTTTATCTGCACGATACTGTTTGACCAGTCGTCATGCCAATTATTCCAAGAATAGTAAATCACTTACAAACTTGTTAATCTATTGTTTTCATCCTGTTTGCCGAGCAAAATTCCCTTTTTGGCATTGAGCGGTGAAACTACGGCTTTGCCTGTTTTGGTTTCGAGTTCGAGGCGGGCGTTGCGGGCAACTTCGCCGCCTTGCTGCGCTACTTGCGAATGTTCCTGCATCGTTTCGGGATTTTGCGTTTCGGAAATCTGCTTGGTGGAAAGTTTGGCTAACATATTGAGTACTAATTCGATATTGGTCATATTATCGCGCAGATTTTCCTTTTTCAGTCCTTTGAATTTTTTGTATTCTTTTGCCGTTTTTCCCGCCCAAGTTTTGTAAATAATGTCGGTAAGCGAGGCAAAATGCAGCCCTTCCTGCAAGCCGTGCCGTTTCCATTCGTCCGTCAGTTCCTTGCGAATTTCGATGCTTTTCAAACGCTGGTTAATCCAGTTATCGGAATAGCC
>JAISUK010000012.1 GCA_031272075.1 Dysgonamonadaceae bacterium | reverse complement strand
TTCGGGAGTAGCTTCCACAAGCGCGATTTCGCCCTTGTCGCTGTAACAGTAAAGCATCCCATCGGCAGCGATGATATTGCCCACTCCAATGCTGTTGTCCTTGTATTTTGTTTCTCCTGTTCGCCAGTCGATGCAGTACCAGTAGCGATTTCTTTCGCCCGAACCATAAACATAATCGCCAACCTTCACCGCCGCACCGTGTTTGCTGTCCATCTCATTAGTCCACATTTTCTCGGCAATTGTACCATCCTGATTGAGACGATATTGCACTGATCCAATGCCGCCACCGCTAACGCTGAACAACAGATTTTTTTCATAAATCGGCGTGTTTGGACTGTGGCCGTGTGGGTTTTTCTGATCAACCTCCCAGAGCATCGCTCCGGTTTGGGCATTGAAGGCTACCAGATTGCTGTCGATGGCAGTTACAACAACCGGCACATTCAGGTCGCTGATATACTGCGGAGAACAGTAGGTGGACGGCTTGCCGATTCCTGTTGACGACCAAATCGTTTCGCCGGTATGCTTGTTGAGCGCAACCATATTGTTTTTCTCCCCACCCGGTGTGAGAAAAAGCGTTTCTCCTACAATCAAGGGTGATTCCGTCATGCCGAATTTGAGGTTTGTGCCGTCGAAATCTTTTTGAATGTCTTTCGACCACAACAGATTGAGCGTGACGTCCTCGAAACAGTAAAGCACACCTCTGCCCGAAAAGATATACAACTTGCCGTCGTTGACGCAAACCGTAGAGCGGGCTCCGTTGAAATTGGCGTTCCACTCCAGACCATACTCCTTCTTTTGAAGCAGTTTTCCGTGTGTATCAATGACATACAAATATCCAACGCTGTCAATCATACCGGTAATATAGAGTCTATCGTTGGCGGCGGCGACAGAAGTATAGCCTTCGCCCAGTCCGTCGATGCTCCATAGCATTTGCGGTCCGTCGGCAGGCCACGCTTTCAGCAAGCCCGTCTCTTTGTAAAACCCCGAACGGTCGCTGCCTCGCCACTGCGAGTTCTCATTCATAGCGACCTGTGTGCAACTTGCACAAAGCAATAAAAGTACAAAACTTTTCTTCATTGTTTCTCCGTTTTTAATTTGCAATTATAGTATTTAGTATCATTTAAATTGTTAGTTTTAGATTTATATTTGTTTGCATTCCGATGGATACATTTTAAACGGAGCAAATATAGGTATTTCTTCTTGAAAATCAGTGCAAGCCGGTATGGTTCTTTTCAACTTTTTTAATCAATTATGGATTATTATAGTATCTTTGTGTGTGAATTACGATGGACGATATGACCGAACTGATTACCATCTTAGGGCCGACGGCATCGGGGAAGACCGCGCTGGCAGCCAAACTCGCGTATGCGCTTGATACGGAAATTATCAGCGGCGATTCGCGTCAGGTTTATCGTAATATGACCCTTGGCACCGGAAAAGACCTGAATGATTATATCGTGAACGGCCGACAGATTGTATGCCACTTAATTGACATCTGCGATCCCGGTCAGAAATACAATATTTTTGAATATCAATCCGATTTTCACAATGTTTTCAGTGCGCTAAAAGAAAAGGGGAAAGTGCCTGTGTTATGCGGAGGTAGCGGCTTGTACATCGAGTCTGTGCTGAAAGGGTATGAATTGCCTGACGTTCCTGAAAATCATGCACTTCGCGATAGTTTAAAATCCAGAAGTCTGGATGAATTGTCAGTCATCCTGCAATCATACAAAAAATTGCATAACACCACCGATTTAGATTCTGCCAGACGTGCCGTCCGCGCGATAGAGATAGAAGAATACCGGCTAAAATCAGCTGTTAACCAGCATCGTTACCCTCCGATCGACAGTCTAATAATCGGGATCGACCTCTCTCGTGAATTACGTCGTGACCGTATCACCCGCCGATTGAAGACGCGGCTTGACGAAGGCATGCTCGACGAAGTGCGTCAATTGTTGCAATCGGGCCTTTCGGAGGAAGATTTGATCTATTACGGACTGGAATATAAATACCTGACACGCTGCCTCATCGGGGAATTGACATACGACGAGATGTTCCGGCAACTGGAGATAGCCATTCATCAGTTTGCCAAACGACAGATGACCTGGTTTCGCGGGATGGAACGCCGTGGATTCCACATCCATTGGATTGACGCCATGCTCGATGATGATGAAAAAATCGCGATGATCCAGAGGTTGCTGACATGTTGAATGTAATTTCGGAGTTTTAATGTTTTTTTATCGAATAATAAATGTGGAAAGAAGACGAAAGTATCAGCACGATTATGAACAATAAAAAATCCTCTTTCGCGCCACTAGTAGAGCATGACTCCGAAATCTTGATATTGGGTTCTTTGCCTGGCGAAGTTTCGCTAGCTGCAGTGGAGTATTATGCCCATCCGCGCAATCGCTTTTGGAAGATGCTTGCAACTGTTTTTGCCGAGCCGCAACCGCAGGACTATGACGAAAAAAAGTCACTGCTTCGCCGTCATAGAGTTGCACTCTGGGATATGGCAAAAACCGCCTTTCGGGAAGGCAGTCTCGATTCTGATATGAGCGATGTGATTGTCAATGAGGTTGATAAGCTGATCGACAAACATCCGACTATCAAAACAGTCTGTTTCAATGGACAAAAAGCGAGTTTGCTTTTCAGGCAGCACTTTACAGAGAAAGAAGGCATTGTGTATCACACGCTTCCAAGTACAAGTCCTGCCAATGCCTCCTATTCATTTGAGCGAATTTGCAACGAATGGGGCAAATATTTGAAACCGAGTATGTTACAATAGATATAATATGAAACGAGCATGATTTTCAATCATCCAAGTTGATGACAATAATGACATGCGAGTTCCATACGACCTTTTAAAAACAAATGATTGACGTATGAAATTAAAAAATAAAATGATGTGGTTAATAATTATTGGCATAGCTTCGTGTCTGGTGTTCTACGGTTGTGCTATTCAGAAAAGTTTCGGCAGAACGCCGCGTGGCGAACGGCTTGAACGTGTCCGACAGTCACCCAATTACCGCGACGGCAAGTTTCAAAACCTCGAACCGACGCCGCAGTTGACTAACGACAAGCCGATGATTGCATTGGCTTTCAAGATGTTGTTCGGAAAAAGCCTTGATGACGCAAAGCCCAAAGAGGCGCTGCCGACGGTGAAAACCGACCTGAAAAGCCTCGATCCTGCCGAAAATCTGTTCGTCTGGTTCGGACATTCGTCGTGCTTTATGCAGATTGACGGCAAACGTTTTCTGATAGACCCCGTTTTTCATTCGGCGTCCCCGTTTTCTTTTATGAATAAGCCCTTTAAGGGTGCCGGTATTTTTACCGCTGACGATCTGCCCGACATTGATTATCTGCTGATTTCGCACGACCACTGGGACCACCTCGAATACCGTACTGTGCTGACACTGAAAGACAAAGCGACGAAAATCATTACCGGCTTGGGCGTTGGCGAGCATTTTGAGTA
>JAISUK010000053.1 GCA_031272075.1 Dysgonamonadaceae bacterium | reverse complement strand
TACGCGCGACAAATCGGCGACCACCACAAGCGGCTCGGCGTCTTCCTTGATGTAACTGCCTGTGGTTATGGCACATCTGACCACTTCGCCCGCGATAGGCGACGTTACTTTCAGCGGCTCGCCCATCTGCAGGGCGTCGGCGTCAATGTTAAACAGTTGCAGTGACGCCCGCGCCTGCTCATACTCTTTGGCTGCGATATGTTCCTCGTTACGAGCCTGTTCAAGGTCGCGCTGCGCCGCCACGCCTCTCTCGGCCAACTCTGTCTGCCGCTTGAGGTGTACCTTCGCAAGTTCGGCGTTCGACTGCGCAGCGAAGAACGCCTTCGTAGCCTCGTAGAAGTCCGACGAGCCGAGTTCAAACACCGGCGCGCCCGCCGCAACCCGCTGACCGAGTTGTACATACGACTTCAGCACCCTGCCGGCAAAGGGCGGCGCCACCTCTGCATAGCGCGACGGCACAGCCCGCACCGTTCCGGAAGTAATAAACTCTTCACTAAAGTCTTGCGGCTCTACTGTAACTATTTTCAGCTTGGAATTGACAATGGAATTTTCGGCAACATAGATCGTATCGCCTTTGTATTGAATATTTGTGTTGTTTTCTAAAGAAATATTTTTTTTGCAAGCGTATAATGATATACACAAACTTGCCATTAAGAATAACTTATTCATACGTCAATAATTAGTTTTTTTAAAGTCATATCTATTTCACATGTTCGTTATTATAAAATAAACAAACATGGCATTATCCGCCCACAGAAGCATGTCGGCAGAATCTTGTCGAGAAATGTCAGTATGAATAAGGAGGCGCACGCAGCGAAATAAAGGCTACGACATCTGTAGAGAAGCGTTTTTCAAAGCATGGTCGGATGACGGTCAGTAAAATAAAAAAAGAAGCAATTGCAGCAAAAAACAGCATTGCCAGCGGCGACTGGATATCAGACAGTACCGAAATCAAGGTCAATTCGCTTTCGCTGTGCGAACCGGTTTGAGCATGCGAATTGCTGTGAATGTGCGAGTGGACAATCGTAACGCCGTTGATGATATGGCTATGATAAAAGAAACAAGTGTTCACATAATAAAATGCAAACACCGTTAGCAATATCGTACTGACTATCTTTTTATTTCTTCGAGTCATTCGGCATGACAACTAAATTGAAAATACAAAGGTAGCAATTTTATTGGAAAATCAAACTGTGGTTTTGCGAAACACGCCGTCGTACAACTTTTTTGCAAAAAACCTTGCATTCTTTAAAAATACCTTATACCTTTACCGAGAGATTTTTTTGTTTTTATGTGCATACAGAGCCTTACATATCTGAAGACACTGTCTGCCGAAACACGCTTTCGTTTCGGCCTGGCTTCGCTAGTGATTTTTTTCGCGCTGTCCCCCTTCCGATTGTGGATCAACAGCGGCGGAGGATATGGAATCGGCGTCGTTTCCGAAATGTACGGTAAATATAGAGACTATATGCTATGGACTAACCAGCAACTCTATAAATTTGCAAATGATAATTTTAAATAGATATAAAATAAATCATGAAAACAATCATTTTCTCATTATTAGTTTTTTATTCCGCCTTTGCTTTTGGGCAGAAATACATACAAGTAAAAGAGGAATGTAATCCTGATGATATTCATAAAGACTTAAGTATTACGATTATCAACAAGAGTACCGAAGGGATAATGTTTATAATTAATATTACCACACCGATACCAAAAGTTTTTTTCCTCGTTGATTTTTTTGATGAAGACGGGCAGCGATTAAAGTTTGTCCACACGGACTATCCGTATTTTCCGTTTGTGCGCGGACTCAAGCGTGAGCATCTTTTGCAGATTGAGCCAAATGGTTCTACCACGTTTAATTATCCTCTCCGTTCAATAGTTAGATATTGTCAAGAGCCGGAGCAGGTGAAAAAAATTAAAATCGACTATTTAATACCCTATCAGATTCGGAAAGAATCCTTTATCGGAGAACTGATAGAGAGAGAGGTTTACCGAGGCTCAAGCGATTTTATTTCGATTGATTTTTGATCAACAGTCGCCCGCGGGGTGGATGAGCATGCGCGGGCGACGAACCAGTACTAATCGAACGATTTTATTTCAAAGTAAAGCCGACATGCGCTTTGGTGGCGGAATTGCCTCCAATAAAAACATGAAAATCACCCGGCTCACAGACATATTTCAATGCTGCATTATAGAACTTGAGTAATTCCGTATCGATGGTAAACGCCACGTTCTTGCTTTCTCCCGGTTGCAGCGACACTTGCTGAAATCCCTTTAGCTCTTTTACGGGACGGGTGATGCTACCTGCCAGATCGCGGATATACAACTGCACCGTTTCCGTCGCTTCCACCGCGCCTTTGTTTGTCAATGTTACAGAAGCGGTAATGCGGCCGTTTTCGGATAAGATAGAATCCGAGAGAGAAAGGTCGGCGTATTCAAAATCGCTGTAACTCAACCCATAACCAAACGGATAGAGCGGATCGTTTGAGACATCGAGGTATTTGGAGGTGTATTTCTGCTCTTCCTGCATCGGTCGACCGGTATTTTTATGGTTGTAATAGATTGGTATCTGGCCAACATTTCGCGGAAACGAGATGCTCAATTTCCCTGACGGATTTGCAATTCCGAAAATGGTGTTGACGATGGCTTCTCCGGCTTTGGTGCCCGGATACCAGGTTTCAAGAATGGCATCCAGATTGTCATTTTCCCATTGAAGGCAAAGCGGTCGCCCGTTCATGAGTAGCAGAACGATCGGTTTTCCCGTATTTTTCAGCGCTTTGAGCAGCGTTTTCTGATTTTCAGGGAGACTGATGTCGCTTCTGCTGGCGGCTTCCCCACTCATTCCGAACGGCTCACCGAGTGCTGCAACGATCACATCTGCATTTCTTGCAATCTGAAGAGCCTGATTGATAAGCTGTTGAGGCGACAGCGGGTCGATCGTTAGCTGTCCGCCGTTCTGATTGAGTTTCTTCATCAAACAGGAATCGTCTATCAAATTGCAGCCCAAAGCGTAATCGAAGTGCGCCGTACCGAATTTTTCCACGAGCGCCGACCAGATACTCTCTGCTCGCTTCCAGTCGCCCGCACCGCTCCAGTTCCCGATCAGGTTTCGTTGATCTTTAATCAGGGGGCCGATAAACGCGATTTTCTGATTTTTGTTCAACGGCAATACCTGGTTCTCATTTTTGAGCAGCACAAACGATTTTTCTGCTGCCTCTCGACACAAATCCAGCTTTTCGTCGCTCATGATGTGTGTGTCGGCGCGTTCTTCGCTCAATCCTCTGAAAGGATCCGAAAACAGTCCTAATTTATATTTTGCTTCCAATATCCTGCGGCATGCGGAGTCAATTTGTTTTTCGGGAATTTTTCCCGATTTGACGAGTGCAGGCAAGTATTTCAGCATATATTCGCTGACCATATCCATATCTACCCCTGCATTGATCGAGCGTTCGGTCACTTGTTCGCTATTGCCGACCCCATGGTTTTCCATTTCCATGATGGCGGTGTAGTCCGTGACAACGAAGCCTTCGAACCCCCATTGCAAGCGCAACAGGTCGTTCAGCAGCCACTTGTTGCCCGTCGCCGGAATGCCGTCCACCTCGTTGAAAGAGGTCATTACGGAAGAAGCGCCCGCATCCACTGCAGCTTTGTAAGGGGGCAAGTATTCGTTGTACATACGTATTTTACTCATATCTACCGTATTATAGTCTCTCCCCGCTTCCGCAGCGCCATAAAGAGCAAAATGTTTGATGCAAGACATCAATGTATTCGGATTCGACAAATCTCCCTGTTCATATCCTTTCACCATCGCTTTGGCAATTGCTGAACCAAGGAACGGATCTTCACCGGCGCCCTCACTCACGCGTCCCCAACGTGGATCCCTGGCAATATCGACCATCGGCGAAAATGTCCAGTGCAGCCCATCGGCAGTCGCCTCGTCAGCTACACTCACCGCCACCTTCTCGATCAGATCGGTATCCCAAGTCGCGGATATTCCCAACGGAATCGGAAAAATAGTACGATGCCCGTGAATAACATCATACCCGAAAATCAGGGGGATATGTAAACGTGTTTCATTGACTGCGATTTCCTGCAATTTGCGCACAGCAGTGGGGGTAAAGGTATTGAAAACGCCACCGACGAGACCCGCCTTGATTTTCGCTTCCACGTCGGAACTGAGGATCGGACCGGTCACATCGAAGCCTACTGTCGGCAGGTTCAATTGCCCGATTTTCTCTTCAAGCGTCATTTTACGCATCAATTCATCGACAAAAATCTTCATGTTGTCTGCTTCGCCTGTTTTGTCCGAACAACACCAAAGCGCCATGATAACAGTCAATAAGAACAGTTTTTTCATAGATATTATCTATATAATAATAAATATTATTTATTAAAATGAGGGCTGGTGAATCCCAGTTTGATTAAACCGGCACGCACATCCGGATGACTCATAAACAAGTTCCAGAGGAGTTGCGAGCGGTAGTTTTCGATCATCACAATGATCGGTCCTTGATCGATCGCCAGATAAGAAGGAGCAAACCAGTCTTGATCGGGATTGAAAGCGTCCCTAAATCCGTACTCGCCCCAAAGCTTATCTCCGAGTTTCTCATAGAAATAACGTAATGCCTCCATCGAATATTGCGGCGTGTAAGGAAATGCCGAAAGTGCAGCGGTAGGTGTAATCACCCCCCTGTCGTTTGTAGGACTGTGGGCGGAATAGCCTTTATCTCCGTCGCTTGCTGTAAGTCCCCAGCATTTAGGGCCGTATAATTTGTGCTTGTCGGGATTTTCGATGCAATACTGACGATTGATGAGCGTATGGTTGACCATTTGCTCCCAATAGTCGGCATAGCGGTCCTTCAGCCCTCGCGGATCGAGACCCAGATAAGAATAATGCGAAAAAAACAACGGACCGCCGTATTCGGGACCCAGCTGTAGTTTGATGCCGTAATATTCTCTGTTGTTGATAAATACATTTGAGTTCGCCCACCCGCGATGATAAACATTTTCTTGAATCGGGTACGTGGGAGAAGCAGCGGCAAGGATGTATACGATATGACATTCATTGAAACCATGTATCCGGTGATTCATCGACCAGCCGTGATTGGGCGACCAATGCCAGTAGAGCGTTTCCTGGCCGTCTCTGGTGAAAAAATTCCATTCAGCCTCTCTCCACAGTTTATTGATCAGATTTCTGATTCTCCTTTCTTCGGGCGTATTTTCATTAAAATATTGATGTGCAGTAAGTAATCCTTCGAACATGAAAGCAGATTCTACCAAGTCGGCGCCGTCATCTTTTCTGCTGAAAGGGACCGTCTCACCTGTTGCGCCATTCATCCAATGCGGCCATATCCCGTGGAAATGGTCGGCAGTATCCAGAAACAAGAGGATCTTCAGCATCCGTTCGACGGCTTGACTGCGGGTGATGAACTGACGTTCCACACCCACAATCAGCGCCATCACTCCAAAGCCGGAACCGCCGATAGTGACAACGCCATGATCAGGTAACCGGACGCTGTTGTTGCGCTCACGCGCCAATCCGCTGACCGGATGTGCAAAATCCCAAAAATATTTAAACGTCTGACGTTGCACTTCCGTCAGCAATTCTTTGTCACTCAGCTGCTTTTTATTTGACGATTGAGCATGTATCGAAACGGTCATACTCAACAATACGAATAGGATTAGAAATTTTTTCATACGAACTATTTATATTTTTATTTTTATTTTATTTGAAAATCAAGTTTTTTAAGTCCATCAATGATGTTCGTGTCCGACATGAAAAGCGACCACAACAATCCGGATCGGTAATTTTCGATCATCACCACGATAGGCCCCTGGTCAATGGCGAGATATTGATTATCGAACCACCCTTGCGACAGGTTGAAAGCGTCGTAAAATCCATATTCTCCCCAAAGTTTGTCTCCTAGTTTGTAATAGAAAAAACGCAACGCCCTCAACGATGCTTCGGGTGTATACGGAAGTGATGCGATGGCGGCAGTCGGTGCGATAACACCCTTGTCATTCGAAGGAGAAAATGCGCTGTAACCTTCATTTCCGTCACTGGCAGTCAGTCCCCAGCAATCTTGTCCGTATCCGCCGTATTTTTGGGGGTTTTCAACACAATAATTGTAGTTGATCTGACAGTGCGCGCAGTTTTGTTCCCAATAGTCCGCATATTGATCGGCAATGCGTTTCGGATCAAGTCCTAAAAAAGAATAATGGCAGAAAAAGAGCGGACCTCCGTAACTGTTTCCCAACGGAAGCGTGATTCCATAAAATTTGGAACCGTTCACAATGGCGCCGTTCCTTGCCCATCCTTCATCATACACGCGCTTGTCGATGGCATGGGTAGGAGATGAGGCGGCCAGCACATAAACCAGCAGCGCCTCATTCCACCCCGAAACCTTAAGATTGATCGTCCATGCTTTGTCCGGACTCCAATGCCAATAGATAACTGTTTCGCCATTTTTAGTAAACCATGTCCATTCAACTGCTTCCCAAAGGCCGGTAATGTCGGCCCGCAACTTGGATTCGGCAGCGCCAGCTCCATCGAAATACGCCCTGGCCGACAGCAATCCCTGAAAAAGAAACGCAGTTTCGACAATATCAGCGCCATCGTCGTTGGCGCTGAAGGGAATGGTAGCTCCGGTTTCGCCATTGATCCAGTGAGAGAAAGCACCATGGTAACGCACACATTTGTTGCCGAGGAAATCTACAATCTTGATGATTCTGTCCAGCGCCTGCTGTTTGGAGATGAAATTTCGGTAAGAAGCAGCGATGATCGCCATGATGCCGAAGCCTGTACCGCCGGTCGTTACCGTATTTCCCGAAGTAGTGCGTTCACGCGCCATTCCGGAACTCGGATGAGCGAAATCCCAAAAATATCGGAATGTTTTTTCCTGCACCATAGCCATCAATGCTTCGTCCGAGATGATGGGAAATTTATCCGACAAATCCATACCGGTTGAGAATGTGAAATTTCTTCCGGTATAGATCAATGTTCCGGATTCGGATTTGAGTCCGGAATTGATCGTGAGTTCGTATTTTGAGAAAGTGGCAAGTTCGGGAAATGTAATCTGAATGATCGGGTTATTTTCCGAAATAAACGATAGCGGAACGGCAACATTGTCTTTTTTTAAGGTGATATTCTTCTCCGTAGTGGACAAATCGACTTTTTCCGAGAATGTCAAAACCACGACGGCATTGGTGGAAATATCCTCATACGCCGACTGATTGACAAGTCCATCGATGCTGATTTCCTCCAAAACAAACGGTTCGTCGTTAGTCTCGGGATTTTTATTCTCCTTGCAAGCGATCAGCAGCAGGCACAGCAGCAATATTTCCGCTATCGTTTTCACGATCATCTCAACGAATACAATTCATTTATCTGGGCTTCGGTAAGCGCTTTATTGAACATTCGGAGTTCATCTATCTGACTGTCGTCCGAGAGATGACTCCATACTGTAAAGGTGGGCGCACCCGAACCGATGGATATTTCGGTACAGCCATCCCAGCTGATGGCGCCCGTGAAAGTGGATTCTTTCACCAGCGTTCCGTCGATATAGACAGCGCAACGACCTTCGGCAATGACAAAAGCGATATGTATCCATCCGATTGCAGGATCGCGGTCGGCGGCCGTTCCACCATCAGCATAGACTTCTGCAGTCCCGTTGCCCATATTCAGTTTAAAACGTTGCGCAGTAGCGCTACCTTCGCGGAAGAACCGAAACCCGAACTTGCGCTCGTCGTGGGCAGTGTTGTCTTTTCCACAGGTGAGGATGCCTGCCCTGCTCGCGGAACCCATCTTATACCAGAAAGTAGCGCTAAATTCATTTCCGAGATTGGTGGTCAGGCTTGTTCTGCTGTATTTGAGGAAAGCGGTAGTACTGCATTGCAGTGCATTCCCTATCTTTCCCGACACAACGGTGGGGGATCCTTCTAAAATGGCATCGTTTTCACTTACCAACTCCATAAAATCGGCTGTTTCAAAAGACATATAGAATGTTTCGCCTTGATCTCCGAGATTTTCGGCGCCATCGTATCCGTCCGGATAATCGCCGAGCGCGAGGTCTTGCTCCAGGTCCTGAAAGCAGGAAGTCAGCAAGAAACTAAACATGACAAATACGGTTGCAAATAACGGTATAAATTTAATATTTTTCATAATACAGCGTTGTTTTAATAATTGGGATTTTGAACCAGCACACCGTTAGATTTGTCTATTTCCGTTTGCGGAAGCGGCAAATACTGATGTTTGGGTTGATAGTTTTTTCCTGCTGCTGCCAGAACCGATTGGGCATCGCCCCAGCGAACCAGGTCGTAAAACCGATCCCATTCCATCGCGAGCTCTATTCTTCGTTCGTGTTTGACGGCAGCCCGCACAACATTCTTGTCGGTCGACGTCACCTTCGGCAAGATGGCGGAGTTTCCACTGCGCGCTCTGGCTCTCACTTCTTCGAGATAATTCAATGCCGATTGGGTATCGCCGGTTTCATTTGCGGCTTCGGCAGCCATCAACAGCACTTCCGAATAGCGTATCATGCGGATATTTACCCAGTAACCTCCTTTCGTATACTGCGCTCGCAGGGTCGGATTGGAATAGGATTTTTTGTTGTAGTATGTATTGGTGACATCTGCACTGGCGCATAATTTTTCGTTGTAGGGCGAATTTGCCGGACAAGTGGCGGGATCTTCGCCGGTCTTATAGAAATACAGCAGCGTTTCGTCCTTACGCGGATCGCCTGCTTCAAAGGCATTGGCAAGGATTGGTGTCGGACAATGCCATCCCCAGCCCATATTGAAGTCGCCTGCTCCGCGACATGCTTGAACGGCTGAATACTGGCTTCCGATATCGTTCGATCCGGGCTTTTCGGCGGTGGAAGTGCACTGCAATTCCCAAATCGATTCGCTGCAATTTTCACCTTCTTCCCTGAAAATGGTGCTGAAGGGCGTATTCAGGTTGTACAGGCCGGAATTGATTACTTCTTTCGACAAAGCGAGCATGTTGGCCCAATCGTTACGTTGCATGTATGTCTTGGCATGCAACGAGACGGCGGCGCCCCAGGTCAGGCGACCCGGATACTGATTTTCCCAGCTTTTCGGTAAATATGTTGCTGCTTCTGTCAGATCTGCATCAATGAGTTGATAGATAGCGTCGACCGACGATTTTGGAACATTTGCTTCTATGGCGTCTTTGATGGCAAAATCGATCAGCGGCACCTCGCCGAAAGCCCTAACCAGGTTGAAATAGATAAATGCCCGGAAAAAATGCGCTTCTCCTTTGTTGATCATATCTCCTTCCGACAACGAAGCGGGATCGGTTTCCTCAATCGCTGCCAGAATGTTATTCGCCACATGTACGATGGCATAGTTTTCAGTCCAATAGGTGCCGATCGCACTCATCGAAGGAGAATAAGAAAACTGTGAAAATTGTGTCACATAAGCCGACCCGTCGGAGGCCGTACTCCCCTTCTCAATATCTTCGCACCGAAAATTATGGATTGCAAGCGCCGTATTGCCGGAAGTGACATGAAACCCTCTCCCCTTTGCATAAAGCGTAAAAACGTCGGAAGCGAACGAGCCTCCCTTGTTGTCGTCTGCTGTCCATTCCCCTTGCGGTTCCTGGTCGAGCAGATCGGCGCAGGACGTCGTAAGGATTGTATAACAAACCAATAAACATCCAATGATTAGTTTATATAAATGATTCATATTGCTGTAGATTTTATCTGTTAAAAAGAAATATTTAATCCTAAAGTATATACTGCGGGCATCGGATAACCGCCACTGTCAACGCCGAATTTCAACGCTGTACCTCCCATTTCGGGAGTATAGCCCGAATTGCGGCTCCAGGTCTTCAAGTTTTGCGCATTGGCGTATATCCTGCACGACTTGATATGAAGTTTGTTGAGTAGTCTGGAATTGACTTCATATCCGAGCTGTATATTCCTGATCCTGAAAAAGCTGCCGTCTTCAATGAAGTAAGAAGAAGGAACAGTATTGATCGTTCGGGTGGGATCGAGGATTGGCTCCCAGTTCGACGTCCCTTTTCCGCGCCAACGGTTGAGGTGTCGCTCCTGATAATTGAGTTGCGCATAAGTAGAAGTGCCCCAGTCACGGTAGATTTCGTTCCCGTATACACCCATCACATCCACAGTCAAATCAAAATCTTTATACCCCAACTCAAAATTAAAGCCATACATCAGGTCGGGAGTCGGATTGCCGATCATGGTGCGATCAAGCGTATTGATTTCGCCATCGTTGTTGATGTCTTTGAATTTCAAATCGCCTGGCTTGACCGAATAGACGGTATTCTTGGGCGATTGTTTGATATCAGGCCAGGTTTGATAAACGCCTTCCACCTGATAACCGTAAAAATGCGCTATGGGCAAACCCGCTATGGTTCTTACGGCCGAATTTCCACCAATTTCTTCGTATTTGGCATCGAGTTCGTCACGTCCCAACGATTCGACATTGTTTTTAATGGTCGTAAAATTAGCGCCTAAAGCATAACGAAAACCGCCATCGCCCAGCTTGTCGTTCCATCCCAAAGCCACTTCAAATCCTTTGTTTGAAATCTCGCCAAGATTTTCGAGCGAATTTCTGGCGCCGGTTCTCGAACTCAATGAGACGATGATGTCTTTTGTCAGTTTGCTGTAATACACCGGCTCGATGCTCAGCCGTTGGTTCAACATCTCCAATTGGAATCCCGCCTCAAAAGCGTGTGTCTTTTCCCACCTCAGATTTTGAACCAGGTATTGGGTGGTATATCCAGGGATGATATCATCGCCAAACACCGCGCTGCCCGAACTGGTGAGCACCGGATAAGTGGGATAATTGTTTCCACCGGTATTTTCAGAACCAAGCACCCCATAAGAAGATTTTATTTTCAGTAAATCGATGACTTCCTGACCGTTCATGAATGGTTCGCCGGAGATAATCCAGCCTGCTCCGATGGAATAAAAATTATCCCAGGTGTTGCCTACACCGCGAAATACCGAAGAGCCGTCGCGACGATAAGAAGCGTTCAGCAAGTATTTAGAATCGAAATTATAGAGTAGACGTGCAAGGTACGACAGCGTAAACCGTTTCCACTGACTGCCTCCGTTGGTAGCTCCGGCAGTGCTGCCGATTGAACTGATCCACCATTTGTCGGTATTGTCGCCCGGAGAAAAATAGATCTCATCAATCATCTGATAGCGCGCGCCGTCGAGCGAAGACGATTCTTTATAATTTGATGTCAAGCCAGCCATGACGGTAATATCGTTTTTGCCGAATGTATTGTCGTAAGTCAGAATATAATCCTGCTGCAAAGC
This sequence comes from Dysgonamonadaceae bacterium, assembly GCA_031272075.1. Classification (GTDB taxonomy): domain Bacteria; phylum Bacteroidota; class Bacteroidia; order Bacteroidales; family Azobacteroidaceae; genus BNXB01. The sequence goes on along the minus strand of JAISUK010000053.1, from coordinate 3,638 downwards.
GGAATTGGTGGATTTGCTCTGACTTACAGTCTCACGGTCATTGATATTGACTTTTTTATCTCCTTCGGCATCAGGGTTGTATTCCCAGATGATCGGCGAAAATTTTCTTGATTCGCTCAGTCCGTAATTGTACGAAAGTGTAGCCTTAAACGTGAAATGCGTCAATAATTTCAGTTCACCGTACAGATTTCCGGTAAAGCGATAATTTGAACCCAGATTGGTTTGTCCAAGCAGTTCGATTGCCCTGACAGGATTGGAGGATTGCGAACGCTGAAAATCAGGCATCGAAGAAAGCAGCTGTTCTGTTAAGCCTGTGACGGGATTCACATAATCGCGATGCACCGGCGCAATGGGTGCGGCTTTCAATACGCCGGCGACATCTTTGGCATCGGGAAAATTCATCTTGGCACCGTTTACCTGAAATCCGAACTTGAGCGTTTTGCTAACTTCATATTCGCTATTCAGATTGACGGTGATGCGTTTCATTTCTTCCGTTTTGATATTTCCTTCCTCGGTAAGATAACCGATTCCGGCATAGAATTTATTCGCACCGGTAGCCCCTGAAATACTCAGGTTATTATTGTTCATAAATCCCGTCTGAAATAATTCGTCCTGCCAATCCGTGTCGGCATTCCAATCGGTATAATCAAACGGAGTTGCACCCTGATTGATGCGTTGCTCATTGTACAGTTCTTTAAACTGTGCGGCATTGGCCATCGGCAACTTGTTTGTGATCGTTTTCCACCCTACCGACGAATTAAAATTAACCAATGTCTGACCCTCTTTGGCCTTCTTGGTGGTGAGGATGATCACGCCATTGGCGCCGCTGATGCCGAAGATTGCCAACGAAGAAGCGTCTTTGAGGATCTCAATCGATTCGATATCCGAAGGATTCAGATAATTGATGTTGTCGGTGAATAATCCATCCACAATATACAAAGGTGCATATCCATTGATGGAATTGGTACCGCGAATCCGTATCTGCGGATCTTGACCCGCACGACCGGTATTGACAACCTGCACCCCCGAAACCCGTCCCTGCAGCGAAGCAAGCGGATTGGAGGAGGGCTTATCCGCAACAACCGCCCCGTTGATGCTGGAAATAGACCCGGTGAGGTCTCGCTTTTTGGCCGTTCCGTATCCGATGACGACCACTTCTTCGAGTACGCGGGTGTCTTCTTCGAGCGAGATACGCAATTCTTTGGCGTTTCCTACGGCAATTTCTTTCGTCAGGTATCCCAGATACGTAATGACCAACACATCCGAGGGCGATGCATTCAACTTAAAATTGCCATCAAAATCGGTTGAAGTGCCTGTAGCAGTCCCTTTGACGGTAATACTCGCTCCCACCAGCGGCTCTCCCGAAGTGTCTGTAATTCGTCCCGTTATCAATGGACTTTGACCATACATGTAAACGATATTTGCATAAAGCAAAAATGATACAATGAATAAATTTCTGAAGCTGTTTCTCATAATTTAGATATAATAATTGAATGTTATTGCGACATAAGTATTTGACGCAAAAGTAAAGCACCCAGGTCGGTTATTCCAAAAATAATTATTTCATATCACTACTTCAAACAAAAAAAATAGTGCAATTTTACTACTTCATTTTGAGATTTATCGTACCTTTACAACTGAAATTGATGTGTTAATCTGCAAAGAATTAAAGCCATGAAATGCAATTGTCTTAATATTTATATACTTGTTAATCTTATAGTTGTATATCTTCATGTTGTACCATCTCTTCGGGCTGCAACAAATTTTATCGAAAATCCCAGCATCACGAATTACAATCCCGACAGCTATAAAGCCGCTCGCCAAAATTGGTCTGTCACCCAGGATGACGACGGAATCATGTATTTCGCCAACATGCACGGCCTGATTGAATACGACGGCTTGAAGTGGACAAAACATACTTCCGCTGTAATCAACGAGATGCGCACCGTCGCTTTCGATCCGATTTCTAAAAGACTGTATTGCGGTACGTACGAAGAATTTGGCTATTGGACATGCGATGAGACAGGTACGCTCAACTACTATTCCATCAGCGACAGTCTGGGATCTGATTCGTTTCACAATGATGAGATCTGGTCGATCCATTTTTTCAACGATACGGTATTGTTCCGCTCTTTCGGCACCTATTTTCTCTTTACCGGCGGTAAGATTATTTCTAAAACTTTTCCTGCTTCCTGTCTTTCGGTGAATTATATCCACGGACAACTTTACGCCTCGACGACAAAAGGTTTATGCCGCTACGACAAGGGAACATTTTCTTTACTGGAGAATAGCAGCCAGTTTACCGGAAATAAAGAAATTGTGGCGTTGCTGGAATATGATCGCGAACGGATGGTTTGCGCTACACGAAATGACGGACTGTGGTTTTACAACGGCAATAAATTCTCTAAATGGAAAACCCAAGCCGACAACCGCTTCTATCTTTCCAACCTCAACAGGGCATTGGCGGTCAACGATTCGATGTATGTGTTCGGGACTATCCTCGACGGGATTATTGCCATTGACAACAACGGCGAACTATTGTGGCATCTCAACAAACAGGGCGGATTGCAGAACAATACCGTGCTCGGATTGCATCTCGATAGGGAAGGCAATTTATGGACAGCGCTCGATACGGGTATCGACAAGATAGAACTGAATAATTCCATCGGCTTTTATCATGGACTGTTCGACAATGTGGAGGCGGTTTATGCTATTATCGAATTTGACAATGCAGTCTATATCGGTACAAACAAAGGTCTGTTCAGAAGAAAAAACGGCGAAACGGGTTTTAAGCTTGTTGCCGGCACACAAGGACAAGTCTGGAGTTTGTCGGTCTTTGACGGACAACTGCTTTGCGGGCACAACAACGGCACCTTTCGCATTGAGGGAACCAACACCATCCAGCTATCAGACATTACCGGCGGGTATGGTATAAAAAAAGTGCTGCTCAACAATGAAGAACTGCTGCTCCAATCGACCTACACACGGATGGCGGTGTATAAAAAAGACCGGAAAGGTATGTGGCAGTTCAGTCATGCCATCTCCGGATTTGTAGAACCGATACGATATATCCAGACAGACCCTCATGGCAACATCTGGGCCGCGCATGATAAAAGGAATTTTTTCAAAATCAGATTAAACAAGTCGTTGACGGCAATAGAAAACATCAAACGATTCAAAACCATCGGCAATTACCCCGCCGTTAAGACGGGAATATTCAAGATAAACAACCAGATTATTTTTACTTCGGGGCGGGAATTGTTTATATACGACGACATCAACGATACGATTGTACCCTACGACCGGATGAATAAGCGACTGGGAATGGCCGCCCAAGCCCATAAAATCATCGACGTCAGAGACAATAAATACTGGTTCGCATTGCACGACAGACTGATAAAAATCGAACTGCACAACGATACATGCAAAGAATTGGCAATCATCACCAATAAAGAATTAAAAAACAATCTGATGCCGATGCTGGAATGTATTTACCAAAGTGACAAGGGTATCACTTATATCGGTCTGAATAACGGATTTGCCGTATCAGACGATTCTAAAAGGATTTTATCTGGGGGGCGCCCGCCCGGGGGTGTTCGGGTGGGGGGGGGCGGGGGGGTGGGTGGGGGGGGTGTGGG
>JAISUK010000016.1 GCA_031272075.1 Dysgonamonadaceae bacterium | reverse complement strand
GTTCTTCGGCGTATTGATGAGCCGGCTTCACCCCCTTTATCGATCAACGTTTTTTGAGGGTAATTTAACGATATTTCAGGAATACGTGCGGTATTTTTGCGATAATTTTACAACAATTTAAGAATGAATGATTATATTTTTAAATAATTTCTAAAATATCAAGGGTAAATATAAATAATAAAATTATGAATAATACAATAATATGCCCTCTCAGGGTCATTGTAGCGGCTTTCTTGGTGGTTTGGCTTGCAGCCTGCAATAAAGAAATCGATGAAAACCCATCGGAAAATAACAACACAGAAACAGAACTGTGGGGTGATGGAATTGAAAGAGGGTATAAGCAAAATGAAATACTGGATATGGTATTGATTTACCAGGGAGGATCCCACCGCGTCGATTGGACCCCGACAGAAATGCTCCCTTATGTCATCTACACCAATGAGCAAAACAAAAAAGACTGGTTTTTTGACGGATTTCTTTTCCTGGAATTTTATGACGGACAATCGTATAACTTTTGTCCGGGTTCTCCCGGCACCCTCAATGCCCGAAAGCAGGAATGGACATGGCTGGCAAACCGTCATTTCGAAGACGGGAAGGCCATCAAAGCATTAAATTCCTGTATTACAGAAGGCATCAAAGAGCTTGGCGCCCCTTCGTTTAAACATCGGGTTGTCATCGGACTTCCCGAACCGATCCTCAACCAGAAAGATTGGGGAGAGCTAAACGGCGTGGCGCTCGATTTCTCCAAACAGGAAGACCGGATAGCGGCTTTGAAATGGTATATCGATGATTTGATAGACCGATTTGAAAAAAGCAACCTCCAGCATCTGGAACTGGCCGGTTTCTATTGGGTGAACGAGCAGATTTCCGAAACGAAAGCAATCACCCTGGCAACAAGCGATTACATCCATGAAAAAGGCAAGCAATTTTATTGGATACCTTATTATCTGGCCACCGGATACACTCAATGGAAAGAATTTGGCTTCGATATTGCCTACCTGCAGCCGAATTATTTCTTCGACACCAATATTGGCGACGAGCGAGTCGATAGAGCCTGCGACATGGCATATACGCACAATATGGGCTTAGAAATGGAATTTGACAACAGGGCGCTGGCAAGCAATGGAGATGCCTACAGAAACCGATTGATCCATTATCTCAATACCTTCAAAACCCGCGAGGTTTCCAAAAATGCTTCGATTGCCTATTATGAAGGAGGCCGCGGCATCGACTGGTTTACGCGATCGAAAGACGCCAAAGACAAGGAAATATTAGAACTCCTGTATGCGGCGATCAAGGAACGCCGCACCCGGTTGACCGAAAGCCTGCTTTATCAACAGGATTTTCAAAAGAACCAGGCTTTTGACAACAAAATCTGGAATATCGTCGGGAGCAATGACAATGTCCGCATGACCGAACATGGGATGGAAATATCCTCCGGCGGGAATATTGCCAAAGTGAACACCTCAGGAAAACTGGACATGACCTACGGGAGGATAGAAATAAAGGCTCGCCTTTTTGAGCAGGACGAAAACGCCACAATACGGCTGCATCTGATGCCCGTCACGGAAAAACTGGGCGGCTGGCCTGCCAGCGGGGAGTTGTATTTATGCTGCTATGAAGGCGCGTATCCCTCACGCATACGGGTGGGCGCCAATACCGACCAGATAAACGAAACAAAAACCATCCACAGGGAATCGGTTTTATATCTGAACCCGGTGTGCAACCAGACGCATACTTTCGTGTGTGAATGGGAAGAAAAGACCATCACATTCTGGGTCGACGGCATGAAGGTAAATATCCAGGAAGACCTGTTCGACAAACAGTATTCTTCCTACCCCAATTATTGGCCTTTCAATGAGAAATTCTATCTGGAAATCAGCGTGCTATCGGGATCGAAAGACGCGGCTGTCTGCATAGAATCGATAAAAGTCAACAAAAAATAAGCCGATTGTCCGCAATGCGATCAATAAAAACATACCTCTTTCCCGTTGTCATGCTTTTTTGCTTGTCCGGATTCAGATCTGGTACAAATGGAAACCGCGAACCCGATATCGTGATCGAGAATGTTGAAATGCGGTTATTGATCAGTCCGGACGGAAAGGCTATCAGTCTCAAGCATAAGCCCACCGGCCAGGAGTGCTTGCAAAAAGGCGCCGAGATGCCGATTTGTACGCTCACCGAATACCGCCCCTACGATAACGAACTGTTTTTGATTTATCCGGCAAAGGCCAGGACTTTCGGCGCCAATAAAGCATGGAGAAACGGGGATACGCTGAAAGTAAAATTTGAAGAAATCGCTTATACCGCCTCGATTGCCTTGACGGTTACCGATGACTACATCGGGTTTCAGCTGACCGGTCTTGATTATGAAATCGAAAAGATTGGAGTGAAAAGAAAGACGGAGATCGATGAGTTCACACTGTTGCAATTGCCCGTAAAACACCGACAATATTTCGGAGAATGGCTGAATGTGGCATGGGATAGCGAAGTGGCAGTCAATCTGTTGGCCACTGACCCGTATGCCAAAATCGATGCTTTCAACAACAAGGATTACAGACTTTTATCGGCGGGAATGGAAAATAATGTCAAGCTGATGAATGTTGGCGCAGCGCTGATCGCCGCCAATCCGAACAAACTATTGGATAAAATCGACCGGATAGAAAGGGATTATCATCTGCCGCTGGGGGTGGAAAGCCGTCGTCATCCGGCATATTCTTTTTCTTACTATGAACTTCGGGACGCGACGACGGAAAATATCGACCGACATATCGAATATGCAAAACAGGGCGGCTTCAATATGGTGGTCATCTATTATCCCGATTTTGCCGACGCGATGGGACATTTCCCGTGGAAAGATACATATCCGAACGAAATGGACGACCTGCAGACAATTACCCGTAAGATCAGAGCGGCCGGTATGGTGCCCGGATTTCATATCCACTATAACAAGGCGGCAAGAAACGACCGCTATGTCAGTCCGGTTCCGGATTCTCGCCTGAATTTGGTGCGTATGTTTACTTTATCGGATTCGCTCGATGCACAGGCTACCACCGTTTATGTAGAAGAAAATCCGGAGGGATGTACGCTCGAAGACCAGCGCCGACTATTGAAACTCGGAAACGAACTGATCGCTTATACGGATTATTCCACCGAAAAGCCCTATTCTTTTACGGGATGCCGACGCGGAGAACTGGGTTCTACCGTTCGGACAGCGGAAAAAGGATTTAAATTCGGCTTGCTGGATGTGGATACCTGGCCGCTTTTCATACGCTTTGACCAGCGCACCGGCATCCAGCAAGAAGTGGCGAAACGGATTGGAAAGATCTATGCCGAAGCAGGATTCAAATTTATGTACTTCGATGGCGCGGAAGATGTGCATCCTCCTTATTGGTACAATGTTTCCAAATCCCAACTGACGGTATATCGCGAGCTGAAACCGGCGCCGCTGCTTTCTGAAGGCGCGTTGAAATCGCATTTCGGTTGGCATATCCTTTCCCGTGGAAACGCCTTCGACCTGTTTAGGCCGGAAGACATCAGGGAAGCGACCAACAGATACACGGTGGCCGCCGCACGCTATATCGCACAGGATTTTTCTTCGATCAATTTCGGTTGGAACGACTACCTGGCTCCAAACGAAACAACAATCGGAATGCAACCCGATATGTATGAGTATATCTGTAGCCGCGGCGCCGCATGGGATTGTCCCATTGCATTGATGGGCAAATTAGACCAACTGGATACGCATCCGCGGACAGCCGACAATCTTGAAGTGATCAGAAACTGGGAAGAAGTCCGCCTCAAACGATGGCTCACGAAAAAACAAAAAGAACAGTTGAAAGACACCTCGCAGGAACATATCCTCCTGAAAAACAGCTCCGGAGAATACGAGCTATACCCCTACCGACAGATCGCCAATCAGACAGAAGATTCGATCAATATCAGGGCTTTCTCTTTCAAACGAAACGGAAAAGCATGGATCGTCTATTGGCATACCCGTGGAGAAGGCCGCATCAGCTTGTCAGTCAAACCGGAAAAATTACGGCTGTTCGACGAGGTGGATCATGAAACTGCCTTTGAGACCTCCGGCAACGAAGTGGTATTGCCCGTCGGCAAACGGCATTACATCGAGTTAAATCTGCCGCAAAAACAGGCGGTCGCACTATTTGAAAAAGTTAAACTACTTTAGAAATAAAATAATTATTAATCTATTAGCTATGAGTTTATGAGTCGAATTAAATTTTATTTGAAGAAGAAAAAACACTGCATGTCATTGTTATTTCTTTTATTTACAACCTTTTCATTGTTGGCGCAAAATTCCCGAACAATAACCGGAGAGGTTGTTGACGAAACGGGACAACCGTTAGCAGGAGCTACTGTATGGTTGAAAGACAGCCCGCAGGTCGGCGCTGTTTCAGACGCGGACGGAAAGTTCTCAATCAATGTTCCGAGTGATAAAAGCGCTGTACTCGTGACTTCGTTTATCGGGTATAATCGCGAAGAAAGACGCGTCTCCAATGAATCATTCGTGCGGATCGTATTGAAATATGCTTCCGTAGATGTGGACGAGGTGGTGATTGTCGGATACGGCGAGCAACGGAAACTCCACCTGACAGGCGCAGTATCGCAGGTGACTTCCAAAGAAATCGTCAAGGCGCCTGCGGCAAATGTCAGCCAGCTGTTGGTGGGCAAACTGCCGGGCATCCTTTCCAGCCAAAACAATGGCGCCCCGGGAACGGATGGCGTATCATTTCTGGTAAGAGGTTACAGCACCTGGACAAGCTCCGGCCCGCTGATTATGGTAGACGGGGTTGAACGCGGCCTGGACAATCTGAATCCCAATGATATAGAATCCGTGGTTACGCTGAAAGACGGCGCCGCCGCAGTCTATGGAATCAAAGCCGCAGCCGGGGTTATTCTGGTTACTACGAAAAGAGGTTCAAAGCAGGCTCAAAAACCCGTCATCTCCTACGATGGCTCGTTCTCTTTATCCAAGAACACGAAACTCCCCGAGTTTATGAACGGGACGGAATACATGCAATGGTATAACAAAGCGCGTGAAATGGATGGATTGCCTGCCAAATTTACTGATGAAGAAATTGCAATGACCTTCAACGGCGATCCTACCGACGGCTATGAGAATACAAACTGGATGTCGCCCATGGATAAGGCCTCTCCCATGCATCAGCACAATCTCTCCGTAAGCGGCAGTTCCGAATCGGTAAAATACTTTATCAGCGGCGGATTCCAAGATCAGCGCGGGTTCTTCACCGACTTTAAAAACCAAAGGACATCTTTCCGGTCGAATCTGGATGTCGATGCAACCAAAAACATCACGGTATCCCTCGACCTGAGCGGACGGCTTGAAAGATATTATCGTCCGGGCGCAAATTCCTACACAAATCAAGAATACAACAATGTGGTCGGCGTCATGATGTATGCGCTGCCGTTCGTTCCAAAGGAATATCAAGGTTATCCTACTTCAGGATACCGCGGCGGTGGAAATCCCGAATATGCACGGCATAATTCCGGATTCTCGAAAACCGATAAAAATGTCGTTCAAACCAAAGCGAATATCGAATTTCGCATTCCGGGAGTAAAAGGATTGAAAACTTCATTCCTGGTGGCCTACGATTTTGAAGACAGCGACGGCATAACGTTCAGCTATGCGTATAAATTGATGCAATACAACTTTTCTTCGAAAAGCTACCAACTGACAAACGCGATGAGCCTGAAAGAAGACGGCAATATGTACGCCGGCAGAAACCGATATGCCAAAACGGTGATCCGTCCTTCCATCAATTACGCCAATGTATTTGGAAAACACGATGTGGCTGCATTGTTGCTGTTCGAACGGAGCGAAAACAGATCCAGCTCCATCAGCGCCGGCAGATCGGGGTTTGTACTCTTCGACAATCCGCAGGTGGATTTCGGAACCCCCTCCGGCGATACCTATACCAATTCGGGAAATACCAGCAAAACCGCTATGGCCGGGTTGGTTGGCAGGTTTAATTACGCATACGCCTCCAAATATCTGGCGGAATTTGCGTTCCGTTACGACGGTTCGTATAAATTTGCGCCTGAACACCGCTGGGGATTCTTTCCGGGCGTTTCGGCCGGATGGTTAATGTCGGAAGAACCGTTTTTCGAGGATTTGAAGTCTTCCTTCAATAAATTGAAAATCAGACTATCCGCTTCCAGATTGGGAAACGACGATACCAGCGCAGACCTGTGGAGAAGGCTTTACGCCGCAGGCAGTGCGGCACCCGTCACATTCGGCGGTCAGGACTCCAAGATCGTGACCAACTCCAATACCTATCTGGCGACCGGCATTACCTGGGCTAAAACCAACATCTACAACCTTGGAGCGGAATTTTCGCTGTGGAATGGCCTGCTCAGCGGCGAAGCGGATGTTTTCTACAAATATACTTACGACATACTTCAAGGAGTTTCGTCGGCCTATCCCCCATCGATAGGCGGCAATTATCCGCAGACGGAAAATTCCGGAGAGTTTGAAGCCAAAGGTTTTGAACTACAACTGAAGCACCGAAACGATATCGGACAATTTAATTACAACCTGACGGGAAACCTGACGTTTGCAACCAACAAGATTTTGAGCCAAAATCAATCCGAAAATGTGCTGCCCTGGCAAAACCGGATCGGCGCCTCTGTCGGTGATATTTGGGGATATCACGCCATTGGCCTGGCGCGTACGCAGGAAGACCTCGACAATGCACCGATACCTCCCACCTCGTCTTTGCGACCGCTGGAACTGGGCGACATTCTGTATGAAGATGTCAACGGCGACGGCAAAATTGACGGCAACGACATGGTGAAGATCGCCCGATCGCACCTACCCAAGATGGTGTTCTCCATGAATATTGACTTGAATTATAAAGGATTTGATTTGTCCGCATTTTTTCAAGGCGCAGCGATCGCCGACAACATGTTGTGCGGTACCTGGAACAATGGTGTAAACGACAACACCCCTCTGACCAGGCCGTTTTACGGCAACAGCGACAACACGCCGCTGTATCTGATCGAAGGCAGCTGGCGACCCGACAATCCGGACGGCAAATATCCGCGCTTGAGCAGCCAGGCCAATTACGGCAACAGCGGGCTTTTGTCTTCTTTCTGGAGGGTGGATGGCTCCTATCTTCGCCTGAAACAACTGACATTCGGATATACCATCCCTCAAAAAGTGATCAGAAAAATGGGATTGAGTAATTTGAGAGCGTATGTGGCAGGAACAAACCTGTTTACACTCAACTCGTTCGAGTATCTCGATCCGGAAGCGCCCAATGTGCTGCAAGGATATTATCCTCAACAAAGGGTAATGAGTTTCGGCCTAAATATTACTTTCTAAAACAATTGAATTTATGAAAAAGATTATAATTGCTTGTTTATTAACCGTCTTCGTAATGCCTTCCTGCCTCGATGTCAATCCGGCAGGGCGATATGGAGATGAGGAAATCTGGGCTTCCATCCGGAACCTTGATTTCAATGTGAAAAGCTTTTACTCCGATGTGTTGTACAACATCAATGTCAGCGAGTTGGCATATCCGGGGGTTTTGTCCGACGGCTACAGCGATCTGCTTAAATACACACGTTATCAGGACGGCAATTTTGCCAACCGGCTGTTTTCGGTGGTCAATTATTTGAGCGAAGAAAATGCACTCTCTCCCTGGGATAGCTATTATTCGAATATCAAAAAACTGAATGATTTTCTTATCTCGGTAAATAATGGGAATGGAGACAATCTTGATCCCGACGAATTGAGCGTCAGGGTCGCCGAAATTCGCTTCCTGAGGGCATTTTTATACCAGGACCTGGTGATTCGACACGGAGGCGTTATCTTGCGCATCGACGAAACCAAACTGGATGGACCCGAAGAAGCTCAGAAAGCGCGCTCTTCAGCTGACGAATGTTGGACTTTCATCATCCAGGAATATGAAAAAGCGGCAGAAGTATTGCCGGAAACCTGGACGGAATACGGACGACTAACAAAAGGCGCTGCTTGGGGCATGCTGGCTCGAGCCGCCCTGTATGCAGGACGTTGGGATCAGGCCATCACCGCAGCCAAGAAAGTGGAAGAACTGGCATCAAAAGGCGTATACGAACTGGTGTCGAATTATGCTTCGATTTTTACTACCGCCAACAACAAAGAGTTGATTATTCCGGTGTATTACAGCGCCGACAATGGTCATCAGTTTGACGCTGCTGCTTGTCCTTCGGGCGACCAGCAAGTACTCGGCACCGTATACATCGGAGGACTCGTTTCTCCTACCGACGAATTTGCTTCCAGCTACGACATCAAAGTCGGCGGCGTATGGCAACCGTTCAGTTGGACGGACGTATCCAAAGGAACAATCACCGACCCGTGGACGAACAGGGATGTACGCTTCTACCAGACCATATTGTATAACGGTGCGTCATGGAGAGGCAGAGACTTGCAGCTTTACGTAGACGGACAAGATGGTTTCTTGCAATATTCCGAAAGCGGAAACGAAGCCATGCGCAGGTCGGTGACAGGCTACGCAGTACGTAAATTTTTGAGTACCACCATCGACTATTCGTCCGTAAACAAAAGCAGTCAGTACTGGATTGAAATGCGCTATGCTGAAATCATTTTGATCTTGTCGGAAGCCTACGCCCGGAAAAACGATTTTGCTAAGGCTTACGAATATTTGAATAAAATCAGAACCCGCGCACAATTGCCGGATCTGAGTCAAAGATCGCTTTGGGAAAACTATCTGACTGACTTGCAGAAAGAACGGATTTGCGAATTGGGACTTGAAGGACACCGTTTTTGGGATTTAAGACGTTGGGGCATCACAGACCAAGTGCTGCAAGGCGCCCGTACGCATGGAGTGAAAATCACCAAATCGGGTACTGCTTATACCTACGAACGCGTCGAAGCTGACGTGAAAGACCGCCTGTTTCCGGAGAAGTATAATATCTTCCCGATTCCTTATACGGAAGTCAGACGAAACACTTTGTGCATCCAGGATGCTATTTGGAGATAATAATAAAAATAAAATATTGACGTATGAAACTGAAAAATATATTCTCAGGACTTCTGCTTTTTTCCCTGGCTTTTTCGGCCTGCAAAGAGGAGGATGTGGTGGACTTTGAAAGCAGGGTGGTGGATAAAGATTTATTTTCCGTCACCGCTTATTTAACGAAAGATTATCAGTCCGCTGTAAAGGCCGACATAGACAATACGAATAAAACGATCGTTTTTAACTTGCCGTATTATGCTTCCGATACGGAACCGATCATGTCCCAGACAAACAATTTGATCCTGGCCGCCAACCTGCCGGACGGTGCAAAAATCTCGCCCGCATTGTCCGGTATCAGCGATTTGACGAATCCGGTGACCGTGACAGTCACTTTCGTCAACGGCGAAGTGGCAGACTATGTAATGTCCGCAAAATTGGTTAAATCCAGCAAGGCGGACATCACCAAGCTGGTGCTGCCGGATTTGCCGCTCGTCACTACCAATATCGATGTGAAAGACGGCGAAAACAAAATCTTGATCTATCGAACTTCTTCTACGGTATTCGATGCGCTTCAAAACGCAAAAGTGGAGTTCCTCATTTCACCGTGGGCGACCGTTTCGATAGCGGACGGCACTTACATGAACCTGACGGTCAGAAACAAAATTACCGTTACCGCCCAAGACGGGACGCAAAAAGATTACTATACGGAGATGGTTGATCCCGCCTACGTGCCTTACGGAAAGATCGGCGTGATTTCCGTATTGTTCGGTTGGCAAACCACGAATGCCGACCCGAAAGGTTTTGTGGAAAACAGCAATCGCTCATTGGCGGTTGTCGATAACGAATTGATTGTTTCTTACGACAATGGCAACTTCTTGAGATTCAATCGTTTTACAGGCGCTAAACTGGACAAGACCGTCAACACAAGCGGCACAGGCAACATCGGCTTATTCGGGATCGATTCGGATGACAACGGCGTGCTGCTAGCAGTCTGTTTCTCTATGGTAGGTAATGCAACCTATTCCAGCACAGTAGATTTCTTTGTCTGGAAAAATGGATTGGATAGTCCTCCGACAAAAATCATGTCCAAGCCGACTACCGAGTTGATTGCATCGGGCGACATAGGCCGAACCATATCTGTGAAAGGCAACCTGTTGTCCGGTAGAGCCAAAATCGGCCTGCTGGCCAAAACCCTGAAGCGAGGCTTCCTGTTCACGGTCGAAAACGGCGAAGTCATCGATGCCAACAGCCCGTGGGTTGGAAATTACGGCGTTACCTTCAACAACAACGGGAAAATCATCCCGATGAATACGGACGACAATCCTTCGTATATCTTGTCAGGTATCGACGGCAGGACACAGTATTACTGTACCACAAGTCCGGCAAGCACCTTGCCGATCAGCGCCGGTGGCGACTGGTGGGCTACCGACATCAAGGGATCGGATTATATCGAGTTCAATGGTGTGAAAATGCTCGCTACGCAAAACGGATTGACCAGCAGCAATGTGGATGCATACAACCGGTTGGTTATTGCTAATATCACTACTTATGCCGCCAATGCGTTTACCGCCAATAGAATTATGGACAGTCGTCTGCAAAACTTCGACCCGAATGTCTCCGGCACGCAAAATGCGACTTTGACAGGTATGACCTCTTACTACCATTCCAGCGGTACGGTTGGAGCTAACGGAAACAAAACCGGCGACGTGTGCTTCGGAAGCAACTCCGACGGCTCAGCGGTTCAGGTATACATGATGACCACCGGTCACGGGATCCTCGCTTACGACATCAGCAGGTTTGAACCTTTCTAACGAGATCAATTTCTCATAATAATTGAGTTTAATTTGCCCGGCATTGTGAAAAATCGCAGTGACCGGGCAAATTTGTATGTCATGGCTTTCATTCGGGGATCAAGGAAGTATTCCCCAGAAAATATAAAAAGAAATTGCAGATGATTTCATTGGAGGCCTCATCGGGGCTGTGTGTTTCCCGATTCGACATCGCCACCCTGTTTTCATAACCCAGCAAACGGTTTACGGCAATGGTGTGATTCAAGGGTATCCAGCGTCCTACTGGATCTTCCGAACCTCCTGAAACGAGAAAGGGGCGCGGAGCCATCAACGCATGCAGTTCGTGCAGATCAAATCCTTCGTTCCGCAATTTCACATACAAACCGCGAGCAGGATTCGTTGCAGTAATGGCGCCTCTTTCGCGCCAGGGAGGAGCATGGTATCCCAAATAATACGGTTCCCAGTAATTGACGTCCGCACGCGATTCGTCAAACACGATGCCGGGATCTGACCAGGCAGCGCAAGCAAATTTTTCGTACAGACAGGAAGCGAACATCGCCCATTTCCCCCCAAAAGAATGTCCTAAAATGCCGATGCGCGTAGAATCGACCTCTTTGACTGCAGCAAGCGCTTGCCAGGCATTGGCGGCTGCATAAGCCAACATGGAAAGCGGCTGCACCTCCGCATGGTGGATGTCGGGATAAAACAGGGAATAAACCCCTGCTTGCGTGGCTTCCGCCGTTCCGATGGATAGCGTAACAAAGCCTTTCTTTGTCAATTGACGGGCAAAATCACGATGGGGATTGTCACCTTTCCCTATGGCAGTTTCGGGTTCGTAATACACGGTGATGACCGCCGGTTTTTTGCCTTTCGCCTTTGGAACCAATAAATATCCTGTGGTTTCTTCCTTCGGCGTCCAATAAAATCCGACTTTATATTCGATATAAGCTGGATAATAAATAGTATCTATATAAGATAGATGATTTCTATGGATAATTTCCGGCCATTTACCAAGCATATTTGTCCAGGTATCGTAGATTTCTTTTCGTCGAAGCGCCCAGTCTTCAGGCGTTTTTACGGTATCTCCATTATAGCATATCAGCGGCGAACGGTAGCTTCCGAAATTGAATTGATACTCGGCCGGCGGGGAAAAATAAGGCGACAAAACAGCTGCCAGATGTTTTTCTTTTTTACTGCAAGCAACATAATTCGTTCCGACGAAAAAAAGTGACAGCAATAAGATAAAAAAGCTTTTGTTTCGGGAAATGGATAACGGCGACGCCATGAATTTATTTCTTCTATTCATTCATAATTAACGATCTTATTATAAGCACTTCATACATCATAATAGAATGACAACAATGTTTTTACTCCATTATGAGCATGAACAACATGACCGTCGTTTATCAACAATGCGCCTGCAGCATAAAAAAAAGCATAATAAAGTCTATTAGCAGCATTGCGCCATAATCCCAACCAATTTCGTCGAAAGGAAAACCATAATTATCGTAATCAGAGATCTCTTTATTCGGTTTATTGAGTAAAATCAATAAATCCCAGTCTGAATCAGTTCGGGCATCTCCACGAGCATGCGAACCGAAAAGAATCAGACGTTCGTTTGGAATCAATCGGCGTTTAACCGAACGGATATCTTCTAATATTTTGGTGTTCATTTGATTGCAATTATATGATTACAACGACAAATATACAAAATCATTTCAGAATGAACAAAAGAGGCGAACAAATTAATCAGAAAACAACAATTAATTGATTACCTTTGCACTTATCAATGCAAAAAGGATATGACAAAACAAATTCTTATTACCGGCGCTAACGGCCAACTGGGAAACGAGCTGCAACAATTGATGGAGGAATATCCGGCATTTTGTTTTTTCCCCACCGATGTGGATACGCTCGACCTCTCACAGCAATCCCAAATTGCCGATTTCATCGAAACCAACAGCATCGAATATGTGATCAACTGCGCCGCGTATACCGCCGTAGACAAAGCCGAAGAAGACACGGAGGCTTGTTTTCGCGTCAATCGCGACTGTGTCCGTAATCTGGCGAACGCAGCCGCCGGAAAAGCCAAAATCATCCATATCTCAACCGATTATGTGTTCGACGGGAAAAACACGATCCCTTATAAAGAGACCGATCCTGTCAATCCGCAATCTGTCTACGGACAAAGCAAACTCGATGGCGAAAGGATCTTGCTGACGCTTGGTCATCCCGCGATCATCATCCGCACTTCCTGGCTGTATTCTGCTTTCGGCAACAATTTCGTCAAGACAATGCTGCGGCTCGGACACGAACGCGAACGGTTGAACGTGGTCGCCGACCAGTTCGGGACACCTACTTATGCAGCCGACCTGGCGGAATGTATCCTGAAAATCATTACTTTTTGCGAGACACATCAACGCTTCCCTGCCGGGATTTACCACTACAGCAACGAAGGCGTCTGTTCCTGGTACGATTTTGCTTTGAAAATCCACCAATTGGCAGGAATTGATACCTGCAAAATAATTCCGGTTGCAACAAGCGAATACCCCGTCAAAGCAATGCGCCCAATTTATAGCGTTCTGGACAAGACAATGATTAAGACGACCTTCGGACTGACAATCCCGCACTGGGAAGACAGCCTGTCGCGGTGCATTTCCAGCTTATCCCGCCGTTCATGAATAGCCGAAACCTGACGGACTGGTTGCCGACGACCAAAAAAGAGGTGGCATTGCGTGGTTGGGATGCTTTGGATGTTATCCTTTTCAGCGGCGATGCCTACGTAGATCACCCCTCATTTGGTGCAGCCGTGATCGGCAGAACCCTGGAATCGCTCGGACTGCGGGTCGCGATCGTCCCCCAACCCAACTGGCGAGATGATTTGCGCGATTTCAGAAAACTCGGAAAACCCCGGCGGTTTTTTGCGGTATCGGCAGGCGCCATGGACTCCATGATCAACAAATATACCGCCAACAAACGTTTGCGTTCAGACGATGCGTATACGCCCGATGCGCGTCCCGACATGCGACCCGAATACCCAACCATTGTATATTCCCGCATCCTGAAGCAACTTTATCCGGACACACCTGTCGTCATTGGCGGTATCGAAGCCTCGCTGCGCCGTCTTTCGCACTACGATTACTGGCAAGACAGGCTCAGGCCCAGTATCCTGGTTGATTCGGGCGCCGACGCGCTTATCTACGGGATGGGGGAATTGCCTGTCACTGCCTTGGCGAGCGCGCTTGAAAACCGGTCTCCGGACGAAAGCGACGCGGATATTTTCGCACGGATACCGCAGACAGCTTATCTGACGGATACTGATCCACCGCCACGACCCGGAGACATCCGCCTTGCTTCGTTCGAAGCCTGCTTGAAAGACAAAAAACAGCAGGCGCTGAATTTCAGGCATATAGAAGAAGAATCGAACCGGCTGAACGCTTCACGTCTGATCCAACCGACCGGCAACCGGATGGTGGTGGTCAATCCGCCTTATCCACCGATGACAACCGAAGAGCTGGATCGGAGCTACGACCTGCCTTATACCCGGTTGCCTCATCCGAAATACCAAAATAAACATATTCCTGCGTATGAAATGATTCGCCATTCGATCAATATCCACCGCGGATGTTTCGGCGGTTGCGCTTTCTGCACCATTTCCGCCCATCAGGGGAAATTTATCTCTTCACGTTCGCTGGAATCCATCCTGAAAGAAGTGCAAATAATCAAGAAAATGCCTGATTTCAAGGGATATATCAGCGATCTGGGCGGTCCGTCGGCCAATATGTACCGGATGCAGGGGATTGATCTCACGATTTGCGGAAAATGCAAAAAACCGTCCTGCATTTTCCCGTCCGTCTGCCCTAACCTGAATGTGGATTCCCGTCCGCTGTTGGAACTGTATGCCGCCGTCGACCGGATGGACGGTATAAAAAAATCATTCATCGGCAGCGGCATCCGCTACGATCTGTTGCTCGCGCCCTCCCGGAATGAGGAATGGAATAAATCGGCGCGCGCCTATATCAACGAATTGGTGACCAACCATGTTTCAGGACGACTGAAAATCGCCCCTGAACACACTTCCGACAGTGTATTGCATTGTATTCGAAAACCTTCGTTCAACTATTATCGTCAATTCAAAGCCCGCTTCGATGAGATCAACAAGCAACAGCATCTCAAGCAGCAGCTGATCCCCTATTTTATCAGTTCGCATCCGGCATGTACAGAGACCGACATGGCTGAATTGGCTGTTATCTCGAAATCGATGAATATCCGTGCAGAACAAATTCAGGATTTCACTCCGACGCCGATGACTTTGTCGACAGAGATTTACTACACCGGCTACCACCCCTATACCCTGAAACAGGTCTATACCGCCCGCACCAAAGCTGAAAAATTGAGCCAGCGAAGCTATTTCTTCTGGTACGACGACAAATACAAAAAACAAATACAACAGGCGCTATTGCGCTTGAAACGAGCCGATTTGCTGAAAAAACTCTACTGAGTAACGGAAATCACATTATCTTATAACGGTTTCGCATTGCCCTTATAAATTTCTCGTGCCTAAGCGAATGATACTTAAATATTAAAGGATGCCTCATCAAAGCAATAGTGCTTCCTGAGATATTATAAAAACAATGTGTACATATATTAAATATTTAAAAATATTTGGTTTCGACTATAAAAATTCTTATATTTGTATGCACAAGCACAATTCGCTTTTAACTATTTTGCGCATTATTGTGTAAAATGTTATCTGTTTAATAGCATTAACTGTATGTCAATATCCAAATGCAACGATTGTGCCAAAATTATTTTATAAAAGAACACAATGTCAATATATGAATATGAAAGATTTATCAAGCGTCCTGAAAGAAAAAGAAAAGCACGTGCTGACGCTGATCGTCGCACTGCTGATGGTAACAGTGGGTAGCGCTAATGCACAGACGCTTACTGCTGTGGACGATTCGCTCGCCACAGGCCCGCTACAGTCAATATCCAAGGATATTACACTGAATGATGTTATTCCTTGCAATAATGCCACGATGGTAGTAGGCACGATCTCTACGACCAGTGGCACGCAAGAACTCGCGGACGGAACATTGGTGCGCGAAGGCAACAAGATTACGTTTACGCCAAAAGCAAGCGCGAGAAACAAAGAGGTCAAAATTCCGTATTCGATTTCCTGTTTTGGCGGTACTTCGTCGGCCAATATCGTCATCAACATCAACAATTACGACTTTCCGGCAAATATCGTGCACCCGACATCGGACTGCTGGGAATATGTGCCGAACGGCCTGGATTTTACTCCTACCGAGAAATACCATACCGACGAAAGCAATTATCTCGACGGCTTCTCCATGCCGATGGTCGGCGATATCAATGGCGACGGCAAGCCGGAGATCGTAGCGCTGGGACTTGGACTTCATGGCGACGTCACAAAAGGCAGCAACCTGGCGGGACGCGCTCAGTATGTACACGTGTTTGACGGACAGACCGGCGAACGACTCTGGACAATAGCGCTGGGCACAGGCAGCGACTTCGCCACCAATGTGACCATATTGAATCATAGCGGCATTTACAGTACAACAGAAAAATCCGACGACCAGTTTCAGCTGCGTTATCAACCGCGCCATAATTCACCGGCGCATATCGCCATTGCAGATCTGGACGGCGACGGAAAGACCGGTGAAATCATTGTTGCCGAGACCGGCGATAAGGGACGGATTTATTGCTTGAAGCCCACGCTCGACGCTGACCGGAAAATCACCGGCTTCACCACTTTGTGGTACGGCAATGACAACGGCACGCCATACAGCTCGAAATACCCGATCACCGGCGATCACGAGCATTATGGCGCAGGGATTCCGTATATCGCAGATATCAACGCCGACGGCAAACCTGAAGTCATAATCTATAATAAGATATTCAACGGCCAAACGGGACAGATTGAATGTGTGCTCGAAACGCTTTCGGAATTTACTCACCCTACTTCTGCCTCCAGCGCTCAGACCTGCATGGACAACTATGCTTTCGTCGGTCGCATTGAACGCTTGCATGATGTGGACAATTTCACGCCCTGTATGGTCATTGCCGACATGGATGGCGACGGCTATCTGGACATTGTGGCGGGCAGCAAAGTCTATCTGATGAAAGACGACGGCGGCAAACCTGCGCTCAAAAGTATCATTAAAGGGCCGCAATCGTTTACTGTGAAGGCAGGATCCAGTGAAGCAAAAGATAAAACGGTTTATTGTGCCGATGGTTTCACCTCAGTAGGAGATGTGGACGGCGACGGGAACCTGGAAGTCGTGGTATGGAACGCGCTCGATCGTTCGGACGATACCCATGTCGCGTTCTATGTCTGGGATCCGATGCACTCCCCTACTACGGTGAAAGCAGCCTTGAACATGTACATCAACGGATGGGAAGGAAATATTTCTTTCCCGTTTATCGGCGACATCAACGGCAGGCTGGACGACATTACCGGCACCAAAAAATTGCCGGAAATCTGCTTCATGACCGCACGGCTTTATACGCTGGGCAACTACGAGGCTTCGTGGGTCAGGGCGCATCCGCTCTCGGTCGGTACCGGAGATACCGATTTAACGGTGGACTCGAATGGAAGGGTTATCCGCTCGAACCGTTTTAATACCGATACGCAATACACCACAGTGTCGGGTCATATCTTGGGTTTTACTTATCACGGCGACGAATCGACACCGATATGGGAAAGACTGAAACTGTCGTGGGCTTGCGAAGTGCTCGACCGTTCGGCGCAGACAGGCATCACCATGTTTGACTTCGACAACGACGGAATTCAGGAGATCTGTTATAAGGATGAAGTGTCGGTAAGCGTCATCTCGCCTTCGCTTCAGAACTATGTCAAGAAAAACTCGCCGACAGGCGGATCGAATGCCATCCGTTTCCGAAAAAAAGACATTTATTCCTATACCGCCTGGGAAGCGCCGGTGATTGCCGACGTCAATATGGACGGGTCGGCGGACATCGTTACGATGAACTATCCGTTGAACCGGAGCGTTGATCCATTAGACGATTTCCGTTCCATGTCCTTTGTGTATGTCTGGGAACATGCACCCGGCACAGAACGCTGGGCATCCTGTCCACCGGTGTGGAATCAATGTATCTACAACCCGCTGTATATCAGAGAAGATCTTTCCGTGCCCTCAAATCCTCAACCCATGCTGACACAATATGTCGGTCCGACGGGCGAAATCATCACACCTTACAACGGGCAATGGAAGCAGCAGCCGATAGTGGACAACAGCTTTCCGGCAGGACGCACCGACTATAAACTCTACAAACCCATCGTGCGGAATCCGGATGCGCACATCAATTCAATGACCATTGAAACGCCGAACAGTTCAACGGCGATCATCACGATGGAACTGCAAAACCGCGGAGAGGCTACGATCAATGCGAACACCCCGATCACTTTCTACAACGGAGGCAAGACCTGTAAAAGCATCAACGACGGAGCCGTCAAAATCAACACGCAACAAGTGGGCGTGGATGTATTCCGTGACGAGACGGTGACGCTAACGTTTACCTTAAACGGCAATTTCCAGGAATGTTTTGTCTGGGCGAGGATCATGGACGACGGCACCTATTTTATTGCGCCGGGGTATTATGACTGCAATCTCTCGAACAATACAATGTCGTGCGGACCACTCAAACTGACCAACGAACCGGCAATGACGACAAGTTGTGTCGGTTTGGAATCCACGTTTACCGTCACAATCAAAAACGACCAGGCGGTAGCTTTCAGCGACATACAACTGGTGGATAGCCTGGGACAGGAATGGCAATTCGTGTCGGCTACCGCTACTTCGGGCACTGTCGTCGGAGAATACAACGAAGCCAACCGGACGCTTACCTGGAGTGTGCCGGCGCTGCATCGGGGAGAAGAAATGGTATTGACAGTCGTCGCCAATGCCATCAAATCCGGCAACAACAAGCATACGGTCAGGGTGTCGGCAATCGACGGACTTGCGGTAGAAAGCAATTACATGTTTGCAAATACCCAAGTCTATTGCAATCCGTTGCCCACAACGCCGGTCATCACGCCTACCCCCGCCAATTGTTGCGGCGTTGGCAATGTCACTCTGAACATCCCCGACGCGGGTGTGACTTATCAATGGTATAGAAATAACGCCTTGATAGACAATGTGTCGGCACATACTTACAGAACCGCCGACCGCGGCAGTTTTTATGCTGTTGCATTCAACGGATACTGTTACTCCCCGATGAGTAATGTGGTCACATTGTCCGTGCCGACAGCCTATTGGAGTACGACAGCCACGGACAACAATTGGAACAATCCCGACAACTGGGTTGATAGCCAGGGCACACAGGTCAACACCGTTCCGGCAGCATGTACTGCCGTGCATATTCCCGGAACATCGACCGAATTTCCTTCGCTCGACTCCCTCTCCACGCCGCGGTTGGGATATGGCGATCCGCGATGCGATTCGATCATCTTTCACTTCGGCGCCGAGGTGGCCAAACCCCATTTTCTGAGCTACAACAAGGCGTTCATCCAGTATAATTTCGGTTATTACGATGCAAATAATTCTTATCTTACTGATGGGGATGCGCTCGCGCCGGTTGCCATGAAACGTGCCCGCTGGTACGCTCTGGCGGCGCCGCTGAAGAAGGTCGTCACCGGAGATTTCTCGTTCGGCGGATTTCCGCTTACCTGGCAACAGGGATTCAAATCCGCACGCGATTATGCTTCCGGAACGTTGACGGGCAACTGGTATTATCCCGAAAACAATGTCGCGATGGAGATCGGCGAAAGACAAAATTACGCCATCTGTCTTTTCTTTCCTGTTTTTAAAACGGAGACGCTCGGCGTCAACGACCAGCACCATCTGAACAATTTGAACGGAATCGTCCAATTGCCGTATATCAATGATCCTGTCAATGGTGCGGAACATCCGTTACATTCCTACTCACAGGGAGTCAGCCGGATCAACTATTTCATTTGGGGTGAAGGATTTCCTATGGTGAACGAAGAATACGATGAAATAGAAAGAGGGAACGAAGCGTATCGTTTTGTCTTTGAAGACGAAAACAATCGTCCGCAGGAAACTTTTAAAGTCAAGATCCCGATAGTGGATGCCGACGAAGACAACGAGATAGATGAAGTGATGATCGGGAATCCTTTTGTTTCCAGTTTGGATTTCTCGCAATTTTATGCGGCCAACAACTCGGAGATCGAATCGTTTTACCGATTGTATAACAATGGTTCATTTGAAACAAAACCGTTGATTAACAGTGGATTGATTGCTCCGCTGCAGGCGTTTTTCGTCAAACCGGTAGGCGAAATCGGAAGTGAAACCGAATTGGAATTTACCAAAGACATGTCTGTGACCCGTACAGGCGCATACCAGTTGCGTAGCGCGAAACACGCCGCAGACCTGGACGAGTCGGTTGAAGGAATGATCAAAATCACCGTCGCCAACGACAACGGGAGTAGTTATACTTCGCTCGTGTTCAAACGAGAAGGCACAAAAAACGTCGACTGGCTGTATTACAACGGGCGCAACCCGTATACAAATTACAGCAATCCCAAACCGACAGATCCCGACCATCCGGAAATGCCGCAAATTTATTCGCATGACATTTTCAACAATCAACGGGCGATTCAGTATATCATTGCCAACGGGACTTCACTCGAAATCCCTATCGGCATTCATGTACGGGGCGCCTCGAAAGGAAAATATCAGTTGTTGTTTCAAAGCATCGGCGATTTGAATCCTTCCGAGCTTTACCTGCTTGACAAACTGACAGGCGAGAAGATTTCGCCGGTAAACAACAATAATTCTTATTTGTTCAACGTGGAAGTAGAGGATGATCCGGATTATCTCGAAGAACGTTTCGTGCTGCTGGTAGGGAAAAATATCTTTATCGGTGCGGACCTGCCTTCCGTAGAGACAACTTCATCAATATCGGTCTATTCCAACGGGAATATGCTACAAGTCGTCTCGTCCGGAATGAATATCAAAACGGTTTCGGTGACGGCAATCCAGGGCGTTCGGATGACGCTTGACACCGACATCAATCAACCTTCATTCTCACGACCGTTGAACATAGCTCCGGGCATATATCTGGTGACGGTAAAACTGGAAAATGGGGAAGTGAAAACAACCAAGATAGTGGTTTGCGGCATGTAGCGTCCGCCGCCATCACATCATTTGCACCATTACCGAAAAACTTGTATTTTTGCAAATCACAAACTCAAGCATTATGAACAAATTGCGCAGATTTTTGTTGATTTGCATGGTATTTACGCCTTTTTCGCAGGCGCTTCCCCTCAATTACCGGTTTTCGCATATCACCGGCAAGGAAGGGCTTCCGCATCAACAGGTAGCGGCCTTGATGCAGGATGACAAAGGCAGTCTGTGGATCGGGACGCGCAATGGGCTTTCGCGCTACGACGGTTACGGCATTGTCAGCTATTTCAACCAGACGGACAATCCGTATTCGCTTAGCCAGAATTTTGTCAGAACCATCTTTCAGGACAGCAAAAAACGGATCTGGATCGGCACCTACAAAGGCATTTGCATGTATCGCCCCGCTACCGACGATTTTCTATGCTACGATCTGTCCGGATCGTCCATCACCACCGTCGTAGAGACGAGCAAGGGAACGATTGTATGCGGCGGCGACCAGCTCTATGTTTTTGACGAAGATGCCAAAACTTTTGTCATGTGTCCGCGGCTCGATTCCGATTTCATCATCTCCATGGCCATCGACCGCAACGACCGCTTATTCATTTCTACCAACCGATCCATCTTCTACTTTGATCCGTCGTTTTCTAAAATGACCCAAATAGATCCTGCGTTTTTTTCGGATTTTATCACCGGCTACGACGGTATCATCCCGCTGTTTTTCGATTCTAAAGGACTGTTGTGGATCGGTCGCAACGGCAAAGGCGTCATGACGGTCGATCCGGGAAAAGGCATTACCGACATCTACGAAGCTTCGCAGATTTCCGACGGCACGGTGCGCTCCATCAGCGAAGACGGCCGCGGCCGCATCTGGCTCGGCACGGAAAAAGGAATCACCATCTTGAATCCCGACGGCACAATGGAAATTATCCAACAGGATTTTCTCGGCAAAAACAAACTCAACGACAATGCCATCTACACCATCCTGTGCGACCGCGATGGAAATATCTGGATCGGGACCTATTTCGGCGGAATCAATGTGTTATTCAAAAACAACGAACAGTTTAACTGGATTGAAGCGGGATACAGCGCTAAAAATATCAAGGGAAAAGCGGTGCGCAAGATGGTGGAATTGAAGAAAAACAACCTTTGGATCGCTACCGAAGACGGCGGACTGAATATCTACAATCCTTCGACGGGCAATATCGAGGTGTTTGATCGGATTCCGGGGCTGACGCATAACATTCACGAACTCTTCTACGACGCAGCCAACAACGAGATGTGGCTCGGAACATTCCGCAACGGCTTGTTTCGATTTCATTTATCTTCGGGCGCATGGAAGCGGTATGTCCCCGACTCGGTATGCGGCTTGCAGTCGGACGCGATATTCGCTATCGAAAAGCAGCAAAGCGGAAGGATGTGGGTGGGCACTATCCAGGGCTTGCGCTATTACGATCCCGTGAAAAAAATCTTTTTGCCGATCGGTCATCCCCTGCTGGATACCGATTTCATTTACTGCCTGCTGATCGATAAAGACGATCATGTGTGGGCAGGCACCCGCAACAACGGCCTGTTCCGCATCAACGCACAAACCCACGAAGTGATCGGATGGGCTGCCGAGGGAGCCGCTCCTCGACTGAAAGACAAATACATCACCTGCCTCTATCAGGACGATTCGGACAACCGGATATGGATCGGCACCAACAATGGCGGCTTGCAGTATATCGACCCTGCCGACCTTGAAATCAAAACTTTAGACAGCGAACTGTCGTTGTCGAAAACCACGATTTGCAGCGCCATTGAAGATGAATTTGGCCGCCTGTGGATCAGCACCAGTCAGGGACTCTATCAATTCAACCGCGAACGAAACGCTTTGGTTAGCTATACGGTGGAAGACGGCTTGCCGGTCAACCAGTTCAATTTTTCGTCCTCCATCAAGGCCGAAAACGGGCTGCTGTATTTCGGCAGCGTCAACGGCCTGATTTCCTTCGATCCGAAAGCCATCAAAGAACAACAGAAGTCATTTTATGTCCATCTCAGTCATCTGAATATCGACAATAAGCAGGTGACGGCCAGGGACGAAGACTCGCCGCTGACGACCACCCTGGACGAGATGTCGAGCATTGCCTTTTCGTTCAATCAGTCGCGCTCGTTCATCATTGAATATGCCGCTATTTCGCTCGAAAATGCCAGTTCAATCAACTATCAGATTCGCTGGGGCGGCGGCAAATGGCTCAATGTAGGCCAGGAACGCAAATTTGTCGGCTCAAACCTGCCGTTCGGAAGCTACACCTTGCAGATCCGCGCCAACAACTCCAATAAAAACTGGGAAAAATCGCCGGTGAAGGAAATTCAGATCATCATACATCCCCCGTTTTACCTGTCGTCGTGGGCATTTCTGTGTTATTTCATCGTCCTGCTGTTGGCGACTTTCGTTTGTTACCGATTTTTTTCTATCCGTTTGCAGGAAAAAAATGCCGTCCGTATCGCCAATATCGAGAAAGAAAAATTGGAAGAAATCAACCGGATCAAGATGGATTTCTTTACGTCGGTATCGCACGAACTGAAAACGCCGCTCTCGCTGATCATCGCGCCGTTGAAGCATATTTTCCAAAATCAGCAATTGTCGCCGGAATCGTCGAAACACCTGGATGTCGCCATCAAAAACACCAACAAGATGGCCAGGCTGATCAACGAACTGGTCACTTTCAATAAAGTGGATTCAGGCAATTTCCAGTTTTATATTCAAAAGGGCAATCCGCTGGATTTCATCGAAAATGTCGCTAATCTGTTTAAGGAAAGCGCTGCGGCAAAATCCATCTCTTTCTATATCTATTGCGAAAACAACAGAGAAGAGGTATGGTTTTCTCCTTCCTACGTAGAAATAATCACCAACAACCTGCTGTCGAACGCCATCAAATTTACTCCTGCGGGTGGGGAAATCTTCGTCAGTGCGGCCATTACGGACAATCCGGACGGCTACACCTATTTGCATATCGAAGTGAAAGACACAGGCATCGGCATTGCCGCCGAAGAATTGAACAATATTTTTCAAAAGTATTATCAAACCAAGCGCGGATATACGGTGAACAACAGCGGATGGGGACTGGGACTGGCGCTAATTAAACGTTTTATCGACATTCACAAAGGCAATATCGCAGTAGAAAGCACAGTGGGTGAAGGCAGTTGCTTTGCGGTAAACCTGAATGTCTCGGAATCAGCCTTTGAACCGCAGCATAAGATTTATTCGGATAAAACGGTTGTTTCGCTCGACCAATACGAATTTGCGGTACCCTATCTGGAATGTGCCTCCTCAACTTCGTTGCCGGAAGGCAATGAAAACGCCGCTTCGCAGGCCTCTATTCTGCTGGTGGAAGACAATGTGGAGCTGCTGAAATTTTTGTCGGACATCTTCGGGTCGAAATACCGTGTTTTCCTGGCTGAGAACGGAAAGAAAGCATTGGATATCGCCTGCAAATATCCCATCGACCTGGTCATTTCCGACGTGATGATGCCTGTTATGGACGGAAATACGCTCTGTTGGAATCTGAAAAATAACATTCTTACTTCGCACATCCCCGTCATCCTGCTGACCGCCAAAAACGAAACCGACGACATCATGAAAGGCTACCTGAACGGGGCGGAAACCTACGTGCAGAAACCGTTCGACCCGCAGATACTGGAATTGCAGGTCAAGAATATCATCCAACTGAAGCAGTCGCAACGCGAAACGATTGCGGATACGCTGGGCAGCGACGTCGAGTCGATCGCTTTGAGTAAATATGACAGGGAATTTATCAACAGTATCAACGAATTGATACTGAACAATATTGCCAACGACCGGTTTTCCGTTGCCGACATCACGCAAAGCCTCGGCATCAGCCGAAGCGTGCTCTATGTCAAAATGAAAAGCCTACTGAACATTTCGATCGGCGACTACATCCGTAAAAAACGGTTAAACAAAGCCTGCGAACTGCTCTCCGAAGGCTATAATGTTTCCGATACAACCTATCATACCGGTTTTGCCGACCCGAATTATTTTTCCAAATGTTTCAAACGCGAATTTGGCGTCAGGCCAACCGATTATCAGCGAAAGCGCAAAGAGAAATGAGCGGGTGCATGATAGTAAAATACGCCATTTCTTCGAGAAATGGAATATTTAAAATGCCAAAGACGAAAGACAAAAACACCTTTTTTTAAGACAAATTTACCTGTGATTACTCCGAAAAACCGGTATATTTGCATAATAAAAAGAACAAAAATGAATAAAACCATTATTTTATTTGTCATATTGTTGGCGGGAACACTGAGCGGTTTCGGAGCCACAATTCCGCGTGCAGAATATCCGCGTCCGCAATTTGAACGTACGGATTGGGTTAATTTAAATGGTACATGGAGTTTCGATTTTGACTTTTCCAAAAGCGGCGTCGAACATGCGTATTTCAACTCCGAAGGTTTCGGAAAATCCATTACAGTGCCGTTTTGCCCTGAAAGTCCACTTTCGGGCGTTGACTACAAAGATTTTATCAATGCACTCTGGTACCAGCGTAAAATAGCGATCCCTGCGGAGTGGGAGGGGAAACGCATCCTGCTTCATTTCGGCGGTGTAGATTATAAATCAACCATTTACATAAACGGGCAGCAGACTTTTGTCCATTACGGCGGCTCTTCCTCTTTTTCGGTAGACATCAGCGATTATGTGAAAGCCGGAACGGAAAATAATCTGGTGGTGTATGTCGAAGACGACCTGCGGTCGGGAATGCAAACCAGCGGCAAACAGTCGCACCGGCTCTATTCGTACAGTTGTCTTTACACCCGCGTCACCGGCATCTGGCAAACCGTCTGGATGGAAGCGGTGGCAAAAGGCGGCTTGAAAAATTGCCGCATCACGCCCGATCTGGACAACAAACAGTTTGTGTTTGAACCGGTTTTCTACAACATCGAGCCGGGGACTTCCTTCAAAGTACGCATTTTAGACGCCGGAAAAGAAGTATTTTCGCAACAAACCCCTGCGAGTAACTCCGCTTTTATATGCGCCAAACTGAAAAACATCAAAACTTGGTCGCCCGAAGCGCCCTTTCTTTACGATATTGAATTTTCCATACTCGATTCACGCGGGCAAGTCGTCGATAAAGTGCTGTCTTATGGCGGGATGCGCAAAGTAGAAATCCGAGGGAACGTCTTCTACCTCAACAACGAGCCCTATTTTCAACGGCTGGTGCTCGATCAGGGGTATTATCCCGACGGACAGTGGACAGCTCCCGACGATTCGCAATTGAAACGCGACATCGAACTGAGCAAAAAAGCCGGATTCAACGGCGCAAGGCTGCATCAGAAAGTGTTTGAACAGCGGTATTTCTACTGGGCAGACCGACTGGGGTATCTCACTTGGGGCGAATCGGCCAGTTGGGGCGTCAAATGGACAGATCAGGTCGCCGCCCGCAATATGCTCACCGAATGGGAAGAATGTATCTCCCGCGACTACAATGCGCCTTCGCTGGTAGCCTGGTCGCCGCTCAATGAAGTATGGATGGAAGACGTAGACGGTCAGCGCGTGCGGTTGGCCAACGACCTGTATTTCA
Source organism: Dysgonamonadaceae bacterium (assembly GCA_031272075.1). Classification (GTDB taxonomy): domain Bacteria; phylum Bacteroidota; class Bacteroidia; order Bacteroidales; family Azobacteroidaceae; genus BNXB01. The sequence goes on along the minus strand of JAISUK010000016.1, from coordinate 15,007 downwards.
CGACCAAACGGATGGACCGCACCCGACCGGTAGTCACTGCCAGCGGCGGCTTCCACACCGGATTCACGGATATTTATGCCGAACACACCTACACCCAAGATCCGGTGGCGCTGTATAAGCAGCTTCGCGGCGGTGAAGAAGGCAAGCCCTACGTGCGACGCCCTGAAAAAAGCGCGCCGTATAAAGGCGAAGCCTATATGATCGACGAATTTGGCGGCATCCAATGGATAAAAGAAATGAAAGCCGCAGAAGTCGTTACCGACGGGAAAGAATTTTGGGGATACGGCGTTCCTCCCAAAACACTGGAAGAATTTTATACCCGACTCGAAGAACAGGTCAATGTGCTTCTGAGTTTAGACCATATTGCCGGATTCTGCTACACGCAAATCGTGGATGTGGAATTAGAAAAGAACGGCATTTACACCTACGACCGGAGCGATAAATTTGACATGGATCGCATCCACCGTATTTTCACCAAATCGCGCCAACAAGCCAAGGAAGAGGTGGAAAAAATGCTGTCGGAAAGAGGAGAAAAATAAAAAAACGAATGGTTTCATTTTGAAATCCTTTGAACAAATAAATTATTTATTATTAACTTTAATTTTTATTCACATGAAAAAAAGTACATTTTTATTTCTTTTTACATTCCTTTCGTGGGGAGGTTTATTCGCACAACTCATAGATGGCGTCGGCGGCACTTTGATCAGCTTGCTACCTGCTGATGTGACGGCGAACATCGAAACTACCCAGAAAAAAACCAAACCCAAAAATTTGGTGGTAGCCGGCAATGATACCAAAGGCTATAAGGGCTTTTTCGCTGCTTCGGATGCGACGCATGGAGAAGAATTGTGGGTCACCGACGGCACAGCCGCCGGCACCAAGATGGTCAAAGACATCAATCCGGGCACCTCAGGCTCTGATGTCAACTGGCTGTCTCGTTTTAACGACAAGGTGGTGTTTGCAGCCAACGACGGAACAAACGGCATGGAATTGTGGATTTCGGACGGAACTGCCGACGGCACCAAGTTGCTGAAACAAATTCACGATTGGGGCGATGGATCCAATCCGAATGCTTTCACACAGCTCAACGAAACGCAATTCGTATTTAGAGCCAAAAATGTGGACAGCGAAACGTATGTATCGGGATCTGCTGCCGGAGCGCCGCAATATTGGTTGTGGATCAGCGACGGCACCGAAGCGGGCACCAAGTTGCTTTACGAGTGCGACACACGCTGGCCGGGACAGGACAATGGCACCTACCATTACCACTGGATGCGCGTGGGCCGAAGAGTATACTTCAAAGCGGACTATAAGGACGGTATTACCAAAGGCGAAGAATTGTGGATCACCGATGGAACAGCAGCCAACACCAAGATGATCATGGACATCAATACGGAAGTAATGAATCCCGCTACGCCTGAAGACGGGAAAACCCGCAATTCGGCCATCGACCAATTTGTGAATTTCTACAACGAAAAACTGTTCTTCAAAGCCTGGACGGAAGCCGCCGGCAACGAACCCTGGGCTAGCGACGGCACTGCTGACGGCACCTACATGATCTCCGATACCAACCCGTCTGTGGGAGATAATGGTCTCGGAGTAGGAGGCAATATGACGGAAGTCGGCGAACATCCTTACAACGGCAAGGTGTATGGACGCGGTTGGTACAACGAAAACGGCACGATCCAACTCGGCTCTACCAATCTGGAAAAGAATAACTTTACAATCCAGATCGGGAACAAAAGCCCGTTGTCGTCGGGTACCGGCGATAGAATCAATGCTTGGCCCGATCCGGGAGTAGAATTTGACGGCGTATACCTGTTTTGTTCGCAGTCGGGCACCAATCCGGAACTCGACTACAACTATGGCGGTGAACTGCATTATACCGACGGCACAAGCATAACATTGCAGTCGGACATGGCCGCCGGTGCAACCAATCACAACTGGGTGAAAGAACTGACCGTAGCGGGCGGAAGCGCCTACTGGTGGTGCGATGTAGCTCAAACTACCGGAAACAGACAAAAATTGTTCCGCATCGACAACAAATCGCAATTCCCTGTGAAAGTCACCGATTTTGATGCAGCCGGAGACGAAATCCATACACTGCGCAACATGGGAGGCAAACTGCTATTTGCCAGGGGCTCGACAACGACCAACAAGGGTGTGTATTGCTACGACTACCGCAAAGCATCTTACGATCCCTCGAAAGATGCCGATAAGCTGGAAATCGAATACAGAACACGTGCGGAAATTCTCGGCATCACAGAGCCGACACAGCCCTCGGCGAAACTGACCGTGTTCCCGAACCCGGCTACCGATCAGTTCAGCTTTAATGTGGACGGGAAAGTGACGGAAGTGAAAGTATTGGATCTCACCGGACGCATCGTGAAACTGGAATCAAATCCGGCAGGCAATTCGGTCTATGTCAACGGCCTCCAAAAGGGCCTTTATGTAGTGGTGATTACGACAAGCACCAAAAGTATTTATACCTCAAGGTTAATTGTTAAATAATGATTTTCCCGATTTCAGGTTGAGGACGAGGCTGTCTCAAAAGTTGAAAAACCGTGTCGTAGCATGCGACGCAATGACGCACTTTTGGGACAACCTCAGCCTCAGCTTGATTCGGGTTTTGCATCTAATTTATTGAATTAACATAGTTTATACACTTAAATATAGTACAGATGATTAATTACAAATTATCCCGAATCGCATTCGTTTTCCTCTCCTTGTTGTTCTCGCTGACTGGCTATGGGCAAAACACGATTTCAATAAGCGGAAGTGTATTGGACAGCGTCAGCCGCGACCCGCTTGTGGGGGCAATCGTAGAGGAAAAGGGGACAACAAACGGCACAATCACCGATTCCGACGGGAAATTCACTTTAAGAACAGCCGCTAATGCTACGCTGGCTTTCAGTTATTTGGGCTATGCCGCCAAAGAAGTCAAAATTGGAAGTGAAAGGGAAATCCTCGTTTTATTGAAAGAAGAAACCCAAGTATTGGACGAATTGGTGGTAATTGGATATGGCGTTCAGAAGAAAAGCGACCTGACAGGTTCCATTTCTTCGATTGCGGGCGCAGAAGTGAATGATGTGCCTGTGGCGTCCGTCTTGCAGGCAATACAGGGGAAAGCAGCCGGTGTCACCATTATCCAGAATACCGGCGCGCCCGGAAGCACTACGACGATCAAAGTGCGAGGCACCGGAACGATCAACGACGCCGACCCGCTCTATGTAGTGGATGGTTTTATCGTGGATAGAATCGATCATCTCAATCCGAACGACATTGCCAATGTCGAAATATTTAAGGATGCCGCTTCCAGCTCAATCTACGGAGCACGGGGCGCCAATGGCGTCGTGGCAATCACGACAAAAAGCGGCGATAAGGCAGGAATAAAAATTTCTTTCGACAGTTATGTGGGATTTTCCAACCCCTGGAAGACCATCCCGGTGCTGGATATTGAGCAATACGCACTGGTGCAGGACTATATCAACGGCACCTCGCTCTATTCCGCCGACGGTCGATTATACTATTCCAAAGATGCCACAACAGGCGAATATTATTATAACGAACGCAAATTCAACGATATTGACACCATCAGGCGCAGTTCTCCGAACAACTGGTGGGACGCCATCACCCAAACCGGTGTGCGGCAACAATACAACCTCTCGGTTTCCGGCGGAAACGAGAAAAACAAATACCTGGTCAGCGGAAGCTATTTTGACGAAAAAGGGATTGTCAAAACTTCGGACTACAATCGTTTCAATACCCGCGTGAACCTGAACAGCGAACTCACAAAATGGTTGCAACTCGTTGCGAATATGTCTTACGCCTGGGAAAACAGGGAAGGCATACCCGAAGGTCAGAGCAGCGTCCTGAAAAGTGCTTTGGCTCAAAGTCCTATGACATTTACCTACAACGAAAGGGGCTATTGGTACAGCAGTCACCCGCTGGCAACCATCGACCGCAACCATAACAACACCAAACAGCATCGCATCGACCTGAACGTGAGTCTGAATGCGAAAATCAACAAATTGCTGGATTACCAATTTAAATTGTCGGATTATGTCGTTCCGGCATCCAACTCCACGTTCAGCGAAGTCAACAAACTGGACGAAGATTTCGCGATCACCGACTTGAGCACTGTTTACAAGCAACAGAGCCTGACCAATAAATGGGAGATGAACAACCTGTTGACTTTTAATTGGGAAAATGAAAAACAGGATATTACCGTCTTGGCTGGCCAGATTATGGAAGGCTATCAATACAGTTATCAACAATCAACCAAAAAGGGTACCGCGAGCAACGATCCTTATTTGTGGTATCTGACAAGCGGCTATACCGGAGATAAAACCTACGGCTACGACCGCGAATGGACGGCAATCGGCTATGTGGGACGTCTCAATTATAATCTGCTCGACCGTTATCTGCTTCAGTTTAACTTCCGAGCCGACGCTTCTTCGATTTTCAGTAAGGAAAATCGCTGGGGGTATTTCCCTTCCGTCTCGTTGGGATGGAAATTTTCGTCAGAGCCGTTTATGCAAAACCAGCGTTTGATTTCGTTCGGCAAGCTCCGCTTTGGATGGGGGCTGCTGGGCAACAACCGGATCGACGAAATGGCGCGCTATACGCTTCTGAACACACAATACAATTACCCATTCGGTGTGGGGAGCCATATCCTCTATCCCGGAACGACCGCCACCTCCATCGGTAATCCGGACATCCGTTGGGAAAAAACGGAAACAACCAATCTCGGTATCGACCTCGGCTTTTTCAACAACAGCCTGGACTTCAGCGCAGAAGTGTTTAACAGATTGACAACGGACATGTTGCTGCGTGTCCCCGTGCCGATCTCCGCAGGGCTTGTCGATGCACCGATGGTGAATGCCGGCTCGGTTCGCAACAAAGGGATTGAGTTCAGTTTCAACTATAAAAACAAAATCAACAAATTCAGATACGAATTCGGATTCAATGTCAGCTATATCAAGAATGAAGTAGTGAGCTTGGGCACCGGCAACGAACCGGTATGGGGAGGCTGGCTGAGCGAATCAAATATCAACGATTACGTCACCAAGACGGATGTGGGACGGCCTATCGGCAGCTTCTACGGCTATGTGACCGACGGCATTTTCAATACCGAAGAAGAAATCAAAGCCAGCGCACAATACGACTACGGCAAGAACGATTTCGAGCAAACCACACGACCGGGCGATTTCCGCTTTGTGGACTTGAACGGCGACGGACAAATCACCACCGACGACCGGACATACCTCGGATCGCCGATGCCCGATTTTGTTTTTGGTATCCCGCTGTCGTTTGGATATAAGCGTTTTGATTTGACGATTTTCTTCCAGGGACAGAGCGGAAACAAAGTCTTCAATGTGATGGATTATTACCTGAACAATGCCGCATCGGGCTACAACCTGTATGCCGACATTCGGGAAAAGCAATGGTCGGGACAATTGCGAGAAGACAGGGCTTTTTTGCCGCTGAATCTGAACGGTTCCGTACCCGATCTCCGGAATACGGATTTGAACCGTAATTTCAGGGCTTCGGATTTTATGTTGCATGACGGATCTTATATCCGCTTGAAAGAATTGAGATTGACCTATAATTTCGATCCAAATTTCTGCTCGAAACTGTTTGTGCGCGATTTGTCGCTGTTTGTCGGAGGTTACAATTTATTGACCTTCACAAAATACAACGGCTTCGACCCCGAAGTCGGCAAACTGGTAGGCACCGAAAGCAACAATATCAATATGGGACTTGACCATGGGACATATCCTCAATCGCGTACCATCACGGTAGGATTGAAAGTTACTTTGTAATCTTTAAAATAAAGCAAATATGAATAAGATATTTTTCAAAATACTGACGGTAGGTTTTGTATTTTTATTTACAGTCGGATGTTCTGATTTTCTGGATAAAGAAGTGTTGGGATATTCTACCGACGAAAATTATTACGACACCCGATATAAATTGCAGACTGCCCTGAACGCGACTTACGATGTGTTGCAGATGGATCTTTTCAACGAATGTGAGTGGCGCTTCGGAGAGGCTTGTGGCGACGATGTATGGGGATCCGACGAAGGACTGGGGAGCCAAATGGGGCAGTTGGTGAATTTCAGATTTACCACCTCCAACACCTGGATTCGCGACAGGTATGACATCAACTACAAAGGCGTTCATCGCGCCAATCAGGTGATCGCCAATGCCGGAAGTGTCAGAATCGCCGATAATGAATATAATTCATATAAAAATATTCGTGAAATACTGGCGCAAGCGAAATTTTTAAGGGCATTTTTCTATTTCAATCTGGTGAAAACCTACGGCGGGGTGCCCATTCGTCCGGAAGTGGAAACGGTTGACAATCTGGTTATTCCGCGCAGTACGGCGGAAGAAGTGTATGCCTATATCGAAAAAGACCTGCGGGAAGCGGCCATCATGCTGCCGAACAGGTATACCGGCGCTGACGCAGGGAAAGTCGGCGAAGGCACTGTGCTGGCATTGCTGATGAAAGTGCTTATGTACCAAGCAACTCCGGGAGAACAGTCGGAAAAATGGGAAGATATGGTGCGAATCGGTGAATTTTTTATTGACGGACGTTCGATGACTTTCGGCGAGATCCTGAAATACGACTCGTCGCAGGAAGATTGGGAAGCCCTTCGCAAACGACTGTGGTTTAAGCCAAAAGAAGTCAATTCAGAGTTGGATCCCTACGAAACGGCGGATTCGTACCTTGCAAACTTGCAGACGGCCTATTCGCTTGAATATAAAGATTATGACGGGAAAAGTATCGGATATATCGACCAATTTTACCTGGCTGGCGAATTTTGCAAAGGATCGGTTTTTGAAGTCGTATTCAAAGAATCCGCCGACGGTTCTACCGGCGACACCAACGAAGGAACGCCGATTTATACCAATCACTATTCTACCGATCCTCAAATATGGTGCAGGGACGAAATCATACAATCGCTGTTTGGAAGTAGCGATCCGCGCAGAAGTTTCATGATCGGTCACCACGAGTTTGCTCCCGACGGCGAGACCAACGAAGCGCCGCCCTCGACCTACATGTCGCTGAAATGGTACACGCCGATCAAAGAACGCCCGCAATATGCCGGGGATAACGGCAAAAACCGACGCGTGATACGTTATGCCGATGTGGTGCTGATGTATGCCGAAGCGCTGAATGAATGTGGTTTTGGTGCACGTGCATTGACGGAATTGAATAAAAACAAGAGACTGGTTAATACGATCAACGGTAGTTCGGCAGTCTATGTGTCAGGTGGATACGGACAGATGCGCGACAATATCTGGAGCGAACGACGTCTGGAATTGTGTTTTGAATGGGACAGGTACTTCGACCTGGTGCGGCAAAAACGTGCGGCGACAGTGCTGAAAGCCTACGGTGAAAGTCGTGTCAACAAGCGCGGTTATTATTTCCGTGCAGGGGTGAATGAAGTTTTCCCCATTCCTCAACGCGAAATAGACATTTCCAATGGTGTAGTAACTCAGAATCCGGGTTATTAATTAGAAAAACAAACAAATTATTGACGTATGAAGACAATAGCAAAAATAGTAGCGGGACTTTGCACCATTTTACTGGTCGTATCCTGCGAAGAAAAAATTGAAGAGCCTCAATTGGAAGCGAGCATCAATAAAGAATTGCTGGCAATCAATGAATCAATGATCATTGATTTTGCAGGCACGAGTGCAGACAATATCGTTGTTTTCCCGGGCGATGACATGCAAAATTACGACCTTCGCGACCAAAGCAATACCGGGCTTGTGGTCAATAAGAAGTTATTCACGTATTCCTATTCGACGCCGGGGACATTCAAAGTAGTCTGTTTGGCGTCTACTGCCGGCGATATGGCAAAGGATTTGAAGTTCGCCACCTGCTCGTTCAATGTCACTGTCATTGACGACCAGACGGATATAGAAAGGATTTCCTGTCCACAAATCATACGCGACGAGGTATTTGCCGAAAAATATCCCAACGACGAGTGGCTGATGGTATTGCCGAAAAGCATTATTTACAACAGTAGAGAGCAAAATATTTCGCTTTCGCAGCGCTTGCGTTTCTACATTCAGTCAGACTCAACGAAAGTGTTTGTCAACGGAAGCGCCTATTCATCTACAACTGCCTATAATTTGGCTGTTCCGGTAGATATCATGGTAAAATCGAATTACGGAACGGAGCGACCTTATAAATTATACATGATCAACTATCCGAGATTCAGTTCGTTCAAATTGGCGGGGGTTACTGGAACTGCGGCGCTGGATGAATATGATTACAGCACCTACACCGTCAATCTCACCCTGCCTAAGGGAACGAACGTGAGTGGTGTAGCTCCGGAATTTGCTGTCGCTACGGCATCCGACAAGGTCTATATCGGCAATACAGAACAGGTATCAGGCGTTTCGACGGCAGATTTCACAAACGGAGTGACCTATCGTATCGTATCCACCGTGGCGGGAAAACCTGAAATGCAGGCCGAAACGACAGTGGTAGTGAAGGTTGCGTTTCAATGAAAACACGGTTCATTTTACTGCTCTTGACAGGGCTGACAATGCTGTCTGTACACGGACAGACCTGGACAAATCCCTTGGAACTCGTTGGAGAATGGGGAGGAAACGCCAGTTGGGGTGCACGCCAGATGTATGGAATAGGTGATCCCTATATCATGAAATACAGAGGCGTCTATTATCTCTATTGCAGTACCAGAGATGGACAAAACGGAGTCAAATGCTGGTCAACCAAAGATTTCATCACCTGGTCGAGTGTTTATAACTGCGTTGTCAACCCGTCAACCAGCGAAATGAGGGGGGCTTACGCGCCGGAAGTGGTTTATTGGAACGGAAAATTTTATATGTATACTTCCCCCGCGGGGAATGGACATTATGTGCTGGAAAGCGACAGCCCGACGGGTCCTTTTACACGCGTCACGGAAAACCTGGGAAAGGGGATTGACGGCTCGATATTTGTTGACGACAACGGGAACTGGTATTTTTATCATACCGGCAGCAACACCATTGCAGGCTGCCCCATGACAAGCCCGACCAGCATGGGCATCGATTTCAGTACTGGGGTAAGCGTCAATGGCGGGTGGACGGAAGGGCCTACCGTAATCAAAAGGGACAATGTCTATTATCTGATTTACACAGGCAACCATGTAATCAGCAAAGGCTATCGCATCGATTACGCACGGAGCTCCACCGGGCCTAATTCCTTTTCGGCGCAATCCGCACAAAATCCGATCCTGGTATGCTCTGAAGGCGCGCATGTTGGCTTAGGACATGGCTCTGCCTTCATCGGTCCGGATTTGGATTCATATTACTACACTTACCATAATCTTGTGAGCGGCAGCGGTCCGCAGCGGCAATTGAACTTTGATCGCATCGCATGGAACGGCTCCAAACTGTTGCTGTTGGGGCCTACCACTTGGGCGCAACAGGCTTTCCGACAAGCGGATATGTCCGACTTTTTCGACAGAAGCGAACTCGGATCCAACTGGCTGACGCCCAATGGCGGCAACTGGGCGATCGTCGATGCGGACAGCCTGGTTCAGAATCAACAGTCGAACACCGATTTTCATAAAGCCATCTACAACCAAGCGACAGCAGCTGACTACATAGCTGAATTTACGGCGAAAGAAATCAGCAAGAGCAGCAATGACGCTCGTTTTGGCGCGATTTTCAGCTATACGGATGAAGCAAACTATGGAATTGCTGTTTTGAACAGCAATTCCAATCGTTTGGAAGTAAATTTCAAACAAAACAACCTGTGGGGAACCCCCGCCTACTACACCCTTCCGGTCGGCTACAACCTGTCGTTTTGGCATACTTTGCGCATAGAAAAATCGGGGACAAACTACAAATTTTTTATCGACGGCATGCTCAAATCCACCATCGCCAATACGTTGGAAAGTGGAAAAATCGGCTATGCAACAAGTTTGTGCCAAGCAGGATTCGGCTATATTGCTTTCAGTAATAAAATAAACGGATCCGGGATTTTTGATGTATACAAACCGGTGCCCGGAATCATTGCCGCTGTACACTACAACAGCGGAGGCGAAGGAGTCGCATACCACGACCTGACTTCCGAAAATGCCGGCGGGGGATATATCCGCAACGACAACGTGGACATCGGCGCTTGCAGCGAAGGCGGTTTTGCCATTACGAGCGAAGGCGGCGAATGGTACAAATACAATGTGAATGTGAACAATGCCGGATTGTTTCATCTCGGACTTCGTTATACGACGACCGAAAACACCAAAGTACGAATCTGGCACGACGATACCGCATTGACCGATGAGATTACGTTGCCGATTACCGCACAAGACACTTGGCGCACGTTTACCATCAAAGACCTCCAACTGCCTTCCGGATACCAAACGGTGAAAATAGAGACCGTCAGCGGAAATTATACTTTCTCGGAAATGTATTTCAAAGCGGCAAATGCCTCCATCATCACGCTGTCGGATGCATTCGACACGTCTTTCAGTTCTGAATGGAATTATGCCGATGGACAATGGAGCATCGCGTCCGGTGAGGCAGAAATCAATGGCTACGGCAAACGGACAATGGGTAATACGGGGTGGACGGATTACACAGTGCAGGTGGATATCACTTGTGTCAGCGGGATCAACGCGGGACTGATTTTCCGCGCTACCAATCCTGCTTTGGGTGATGCCGGAAGCAGCGCACAGGCGGGCACCGATTTTGTGCAGGGCTATTTTGTCGGCCTTTCTACCAATGCCGTCATACTTGGGAAGCAAAACTACAATTGGACACAACTGACAAGTAAAACCGGAGAATCATTCCTTCTCAATAAAAAATATACGCTGAAGGTGGAGGTGAAAGACAATAACATCAAAGCCTACGTCGACGGCATATTGAAGATCAATTACAGCGATCCGCGTCCTTTCGTTTGCGGAAAAGTCGGAATAAGGGCATGCGATTCGCGCGTGCGTTTCGACAATTTCAGCGTAACGACGAACAATAGCCCATTCATTCCGGTGACAGGCATCACTCTTGATGAAAGTGAAATTGCGTTAAATATTGGCCAACGCGACACTTTGGAGGCCATCATCATCCCCAATGACGCTGTCTACAAAGATGTGACCTGGAAAAGCGACAATGTGCCCGTAGCTGCGGTGTCTACCACCGGCATTGTGCTTGGCAGAGCTGTTGGCACGGCAATCATTACGGCTACCACCAACGAAGGCGGATTTGCGGCTAATTGCACTGTGAAGGTCGCCATGCCTAGCGGCTTGGAGACAGCACAGAACAACTCCCAACAAGCGTATCCCAACCCGACAGACGGAATACTTACGTTGAATTTTGAAACAGCGGGCAAACGACATGTTTCTATTTGCAATATGTCAGGGACACTACTGTTAAGCAAACAAGTAGATACCCAAAACGCACAAATCGACATCAGCAATTTCCCTGCGGATATCTATCTACTCGTCATCGACGACGGGAAACAGAAAAATACGACGAAAATTATTAAAAATTAAATTCTTAGGATACCTGTTTGAATGAAGCGAATAATTGTATTATTGATTTCAGCATTGGCAATTACTGCATCTGTATTTTGCCAAAGGGTAACCCCTTATCAGGGTTCGCGACTGTTTTGGGACATGAGCAGCCAAATAACCCTTTTCCCATCGGGCGGTTACGCACGAATGATCGAATTACAGAACGGACGTCTGCTGGCTGTCGCGGAGTCGGGAGGCGTCTGGATCGCGTTCAGCACCAACAAAGGGGCGTCATGGACATCGCCAACGCGGATCGTGTCTAATCCCGACAAAATCAATAATGCAGTCCCCGATGTAATACAGTTGACGGACGGGACGATCCTCGTGGGATATAATCCGCGCCCTTCGGAACCATATACTACCGACCGGCGCTTCGGTATTCGCGTTGTGCGCAGTACCGACAACGGAGGAACATGGAGCGAACCGTATTTTGTGTTTGACGCACAATATATCTCCAACAACGGCTGCTGGGAGCCCTGCTTCCTCGAATTGCCTTCGGGCGAGGTGCAGTGCTATTTTGCAAATGAAAACGAATATACCTACAACAACGATCAAAACATCTCCGTATGCCGTTCGTTCGATAAAGGCATTACCTGGAGCACTCCGGTAACGGTGTGTTATCGACAGGGCTACCGCGATGGGATGCCTGTGCCGATATTGCTGCATGACAAAAGCGAAATAGCGGTGATCGTCGAAGACAACGGATGGCCCGGAAGAGGAAATTTTGCAGCCACCATCGTACGCAACACAGTGGAAGACAACTGGACGAAAGGCTACGTAAATGGATCCAGTGCCAATCGTTCGATGATCTTTGAGACCATCCCGGCAACAAATATTTATTCGGCGGCGCCATATCTGCGAAAACTCCCTTGGGGCGAAACGGTGGCTTCATATCAAAGTAACGAAAACCGGCTTTCGAGCGATCTGCAATATGCCGATATGTATGTTTTGGTTGGGGACGAACGCGCCAAGAACTTCAAGGCAAAAAGCGCTCCTTTCGCGTTGGGGACGGACAAACATTCGATTTGGAATTCGGTATCGGTCATCGACACGGGCATCGTGGTTGCCATCGGTTCGATTGCAGAGCCGAATAAATCGGGCGAGGTAGTCATGATCAAGGGTTATCCGATACGTCAAGCAAAGGCTGATTACGGGACAATTACGGTAGACGGACTGTATACTTCCGAAAAATGGACAACCGCCAATCGATCGCAACTCTGCATGGGTCAGGTTATTAAAAACAGAACAACGATCGATTTTCTATACGACGATCAATATTTTTATCTGACAGCCAGGGTGTTGGACAAAAACATCATCAATCCTGACGACGGGCTTGACAACGACGGCGTCAGATTCTTCATCGATGCCGACGATGTGTCCGGCTCCACCCCACAGGCAGGGATGTATAGTTTCTTTTTCGATACAAACGGTAAAATCTTATTTCGGCGCGCCAACGACGGCGCTTGGTCAACCGATACGAACACCTCCGACATCCGGTATGCAGTCAATGTACAATCCACTTACTACATCATAGAAGCGGGTATCCCCTGGAGTCTGTTGGGCAAAGCGACGCCTCCGGTAGAAAACAGGATGGCCATCGCTGTCGAAATTGTAAATAAAGAACAATACAGACTCACTACCGAAAAAATTCCCGAAGTCAATAATAGCGCTTCGTGGACATGGCTGGATTTTCGGCTTACGCCGCATCAAGATTTGGCGATAGAATCGGTGAAATCCGACGATTCGGTAGTGAAAATCTGCAAGGAAGAGGGCCGGCTACTCATAAGCAGTCAAATTCCGATCAAAGAATTTTCTCTTTACTCATTCGACGGCAAATTGCTTAACAAGAAGAACGTAGACAGCCAGAACTTCAATATATCTACATCCTATCAACACCAAGGCGGCATTCTCAATTTTTTGCTGGCAGACGGAAGAATCGTCAAGAAGAAAATCTTTTTTTGATGCCGAAACAGCTCCCCCCCCTATTCTATCGGGACATAAATCTCCGTTTTCAGTTTTTCGGGTTCAACACGCTCAGGATTGTTGATATACTTTTCAAACGACGGACAATCGCGCAGTTTCAGGCCGCTTTCGGGTAACCAGCGCGAATAAATCGCATCATAAACCGCCGAAAAGCCGCTGTATGGGCCTTGGTAAACGAATTTTGCGTATTTGCCTCCTGCAATGGTCGTTATACCGATTTCGCCCTCGCCTACTTCCGCTTTCGGGACGACCAAACAAACATTGGTGCGTGTGATGCAATCGGGGCAGTCGCAATTATCACAAGTACAGTGCGGAGTATCGCAGTTGTCACACTTGCATTTGTCTTCAGGACAGTCGATAAACACCGCGATATGCTCTATACCGGCGGAAAACAGTTTTTGATTTTTTACAAATTGCCACAATTTTCGGTAAGCGCCACCAAAATCCAGATCCGGATATTTGCCGACCAACTGTAAATAAATCACCTTTTTTTCGTTGAGATCAATCATCTTCGGCGATTTCAAGCTCAATTCCTCATTTACTTTTAAAACATTCATAATATTGATTTTTAGATTGTTGCGATACTCCATCGGAGAAACATGATAGAACATCTTAAACACTTTTGACAAAGAAGAAGGTACGTCATAACCACATTCATATGCAATTTCAGATACAGACAAATCGCTTTTTCGCAGCAGAATAGCAGCTCGTTCCAATCGACGGCGCATCACATAAGCCCAAACCGGCTCGCCAAGAAAAGCGTGCATGATATGCTGAAAATGCCATTTGGAAAAATTGGCGACATCGGCAAGTTCCGCGAGACGAAAATTGTTTTTGAGATTCTGCTCAATAAAATTTTTCACTGCATCAACTCGCTTTTGATAATCCTCTTTTGTCGAAATTTTTTGTTCCATTTCTTCGAATTTTTATCGTGATACAAAAATAGATGAAAAAGTCGACTGTGGCTTTTCCAATTGTGCGGAATCAATTATATATTCTCCATCAAACACAAAAGTATGTGTAAATCCTTCCTTCAGGATTATCCGATTTCAATACCGTATCGACAACTTCGGTTCCGTATCGCTTTTCGCAGTTTCCGCATCGAACATAAAAGTAATTTTGTCTTATCTACTGTGTGCTTTCAAAAGTTGTTCCAACGGTCGGGGCAAAGCGCCGGGGTTTTCAAACGCCTTTTTCTTTTGCGACACGCCGAACACAATCCAACCGCCCGAAGTGTTGGAAAATGCTGAAACCGTTTCCCAAACGTCTTTCGGAACGTCTGTCTTGGCGGTCTGTTCCTCAAATTATACTCTTCCACCCTGTTTTCGTAACAATTATGTGGTCAAGGAGAGGAATGCCGAGCAGGTTGGCGCAGGCTTGGAGGCGGTGGGTTACTTCGATGTCGTCGGGGCTGACTTCGAGGTCGCCGCTGGGGTGATTGTGGGCTACGACGATAGAGGCGGCGCGGTCGGTGATGGCGT
>JAISUK010000007.1 GCA_031272075.1 Dysgonamonadaceae bacterium | reverse complement strand
AATAAAAGCGAAATTAGACATTCTATCAGAGATGAGCAAACTTTTGAGCAAAAAAGAATCGGCAAGTGGAAAGTCTATGATAGTCACGTAGCAGTGGTTAGTGGTTAGTGGTTAGTGGTATTTACTATATTATTTGTGCTATTTTGTTTTTACTTTCAACCGGTTATCTTTACCGTGAGTATTAAAATTGATTATTTTTTTTTATTTATTGACGTATGAAATCATTTAAATTTTTATTGATTGCAGGTTTCGTGATTGTCTTTGCATCGTGCAACAACGAAGCCAGTGTGAAGCAGGAGGAATCGTCTGACGAATTGTCGGTAGTTGTCACAAAGGCAGCGGCTTACGGCAGTTACAACAGTGCGGACGACAATACGATAGCGTTCAAGGGGAGCGACATCAAGTCGTATAACCTGACAACGGGCGAGATGATTTTCACCGGTCTGACTTTCGAGCAGCTGCGCTCGCGGACGGCAAACGCTTCGCTTTCATTCTATCTTGGAGATAAAAAACTGTTTGAGTCGTCGTCCATCGGCTACGATTCGCTATACATACAGTCCAGGGCAGTCATCAACGACCTGGTATTTATCTTGCGGAGCGATTTGAATGAGCGTCTGTTCCTGATGGACGGTTTTCCTTCGCTCGATTGGGTAGCCAATTTCGGTGCCTCGGAAGCGGAAGCCGCCGGTGTGCGGGAAACCAATACACAGAAACGCGCAGCGGAATGGAAATTGTTTATCGATTACCTGAAAGAATCGGGCAAACTCATCGAAGAGCCATCAGATTCCAGTCCCGGCAATGTTCCTTCCCTTCCGGAGGATTCAATACGGATTGCTTCCATCCCCGATCCCGATGGGACGATTACTGTCCGCCGCTATTCTTCCGCCAACGTATAATCAGTCACCATATAACACGCCATGCCTTTGGAAGTCATCAATACATAGACATAAACCACATCGTCGGAGATTCGTTTGACAGCAATGCCTGCGGTATTGTTTCCGTTGGTGCCTTCAACTGCATAATTATACGGCATGTCATAACTGAACCGTACCGCCGGAGCGCTTAAGTCGGTAGGATCGACTACAAAGAATCGGTATTTGTTATCGCTGGTGAGTGAAAGCACTGTCAGACAATCGATGTGATTGAACGGGAAATACAGTGCGTGGTAGATCCTGCCTCCCCACCCCCCATAAGGATTGATGACTGTTGAATGATTGTTTTCATCCACATATTTCAATACCGTGCTTGGATTTTCGTTGGCGGTAGTGCCGGTATCGTAATAGTAATAAGGCAATAAAGCGGTGCCGCTTTTCGGGAATGCCAAGGAATAACCCGTCTGACTATAGAGTTGGAGATCTGTCTTTAAGATTTCAGGCGTTTGATTGACGGTTCCGCCAGTGACTTTCCAGCAATACATTTCGTCGTTTCGATAGGCGGTATAATTGTCGATGACGATATAGGCATTGCCGTTGATATTTCCGGAAACATGAATTTTTCGCGCGAAGGCTTCGCCCGTTTGCGGGGTATATTCCACAATTTGGATCGGATTTTGATCCAATGCCGTCCATTTGTATACATACAATTTACCGCTCCATCCAGTCAGCGTAGCGCCAATCAGGTTGCCCTCATCGTCGTTCGTTAAGACAAAAACCGCCTGTGCACCACTGCCCGGAATCCCGGTCTGATTGAGCAAGCCCGCGCTCTCGCCGGTAGTCGCATCGAATATCAGCCCGGTACGCGATACAACAATGTAGTCGCCGAATGTAGCAACGGTATTTTCTGCATTGGCCGTCAAGCCCAATTCCGCCTGGGTTTTGTACCACATCAGTCGGGAATAACCCACTCCTTGCGATAGCGTTACGTATTTTGACGTCTTAACCGTCCACACTTTTTGGGTCCCATCTTCGGCTGTGACCGTATATTGCACATCTTTGGAAAAATCCTGGCTTACCGACCGATCCGGACTGATGGTCGCATAAGGCGACAATTTGAAGGTTGTCGGGACCAGATTTTTCAGCAGATTCATGTCGAAGTCGGGCGTCACATCAATGGTGATGACTCCACTCTCGTCATCGATGGTACACAACAGATTTGCCAAGTTAAATTCGGTAATATCGGCCCCTGCCGCCTGAATGTCGGGAAGCTTATATAAAGGATCTGAGCAGGATATACACACCCCAAACAGGGAGCCTGCCAATGCAAGCGCTATCCATTTTGTATACATTTTTATCGTTTTCATACGTCAATAATATTATTTGATTTAGTAATTTTCATTTTGCTAACTTATTGTGGAACAAGTTCCAGGATACAGATTCCTTCGGGAGGCAGTTCGTAATCAATATCGATTTTGCCTTGCTTGTAAGAAGCGATTTTTCTTCTTCCAAGCTCATCAATCATGAATACTTCTCCCGATGCAGGGAGCCCGTAGGTATCGGCATTGATCCGGAATTTCAACGGGAACGATTGCGGCATGATGCTGGCCATCGCCAGGCCTATCGACCCGTCGTCGGCTTTCCAGGCAGCAGCATAAACCAGGGGGTACGCGCCCTGCAACGCCGTGACGCGTTTCCCGTCTCGCCCCACGTAGATGGATAATTTCGAGAAATCTATTTCTTTTTCCGGGAAAAGCATTTCGGGCGCCCTGAGAAATTCGCCATGAAGCAGGTATTTCAATCCTTGCGCTCTCACTTTGGCCAATTTCAATAAATAATCGATCTCACTTTTCCGTTCGGTGGCCAGAAAACTCCGGTAATTGGCGATCATCGGCTGGATGCCCCACACAAACGAACGTGCCTGCTCCAAAAGAAATTGTTGATTAAACGTTTTATCGAGCAACTGGAGCGTGTCGGGCGGAACAAATTCTTTCGGCCACAATTCATCGTAAGGCGGAGAAAGCAGCGACGAATAGCTGCCGTAAGAGATGGCATATTGATGATAAACCGCCTGAAACAGCGGGATGGTTTCCCAACCTTCGACGCCCGCATAGCGCTCCTTGCTTACTTGCAGGGTAAGGAACAGGTCGAGGTAAGGCAACCAGTTCTCCCCTACCCCTTCGCCCGAAAGCACAGGTTTTTCGGAGGCTATCGACTGCGCGCGTATTTTTTCAGTGAGTTTTGCAAAATTATTTACCCAATAATTTCCTCCACCCGATGGGTGTTGATGCGTAGAATCGAAGCACAGGTAGCTCAGACAGGCCTGATCCATGTAGATGCCCGAAGCATGATAGTGATTGATGGCGCTATCGGCTAAAACGGCATATTTGTCTTTCCAGAAATCGGTGCCTAAGCACATAGTAGTCATTGACTTTCCGGAAAAGATATTATAAACCGTCGTGATTTCTTTCCCTTTGATGTCTTTGACCGAATAACGGGAGGCATTTTCTGCTTTCCAGCTGTCGGTAGAGGTGCCCCATTGTATTTGATTCATATAGATCAGTGGCCTTACGCCCTCCTCCTTGGCGGCTTTTACTTGTTCGATAAACAGGTCTTTGCCTTCACGAGGGGGAAAATATTCGGGGAAGCCGTCGTCGTAAGAGCATCCATGCCACCAATGCCACAACACATTGACCGGCAATCCCAATCGCTTTTTCAAATCTACGGCGGGGACCAATACGCCCGACGACTTACTGCGGTTCCAGACCCACAAGGCTGTCTGCTCTACCCACGCCGGCACCAGTCCGTTTTTCAACCGGCTGTTTTTTGCCCATTTTTGGGAAACAGCCCACTGCCGGTATTGCGTGGCAGCATCGATCCAATCGCCCTTGAATGAGCCGATCACGGCCTCGTAGGCAGGCGAGTAGGCGTCAAGCTCCGGATCATGTTCGGGAAAATTATCAATCTGATAGAACATGCGGCTGGAAGCATCCAATCCGATGCCGAAATTCTTACGGTACGACATCGAATCGTTGCAGGAGGCATAAAACCCGATTTTATTGGGGTTGTACAAAGCCAGCAATTGCATGGACGTATGTCCCGGATACGGCCAGGCAAAGTATCGCTGATTGGTTTCCGTAAAGTAGGCACGGGGATTTTTCAGAAGCGACCCCATCCAGCTGGAAACCGCCAAGTTTTCTTCTCCGAGGTCTTTCAGTCCGGTTATCTTGGGGAAAACCACTTTTTCTATATGTTGCCCTTTGATGCCACCAAGAGAGATTTTCCAGAAAGAAGATGCCTGTTCGTCATCCAAGCGTACGGATACGGTGACTTCAAAATCCGGATTTGTCTCCTTTTGAAATTTGCTCCAACGCAACCTCAAACTGGAGGCGCCGGTCTTTTCGTAGTTGAATCGCGAGGAAGACGACATATCGATCACACGGTTGCCCGCAGGGTCATAAAAAATGATCTGCCAAGGCGTTTGCGCTTCGCTGAGCGTATCCAGCAAAGCCTGATTACAAGACAGGTCTTCCAGCACTTTGAGCGAGCCGTTGATTTTGTCGAACCCCAATCTGATTTTTGCATTTTCCAGATAGACAATCTGATCCTGAGACTTTTCGTTTGCGCGAGTCGACGCCGAACTGAAATAGTTCTTTTGTTTCCGCTTGATAATATATCCGGCAAGCAGGTCTATCAGTTCTTTGTCTTTCGGATTCTCCGATTGGGAAAAAAGGTAAATGCCATTCCCGCCTTCGTAATAGGCGACAGGCGATTGATCGAAGACGCCATTTTGTTCAAAACGATTGATGTAGCTGATCAGACGATCGCGCATATTCGCTTCGTGATCGGCCAATGCGCGCCTGTCGAACTCCATTTCGACACCCATATTCAATTGTCTTGCCAATTCGCACGCCTGATCAATCCGCGCTTCCTCGATTTTTTTGTCGAAGAAATGATTGGGCTGAAGCCAGGCGAAATCGAACTTGTAAGCTTTCCATTTATCAAATCCACGGGCTTTCCAGTAGGGTATCCAGTAGAATTTCAGTTTTTTAGAGCGGATGTAGTCTCCGAGCGCCTCCAGAATGTCCGCACAACCGATCACATCTTCGTCCACCCAATAGAAGCCCGCCAAATGTAAGTTTTTATATTGCTGTTTCGCAAAACGTTCTAAAAAGCGGTCGATATACCACTTGCCGGCTTCGATCCGGTCTTCCACTTTCGAGAAATCCATCGCCTTGCCCCCGATTTCGCCCCAGTCTTGTTGGTTTAATATCGGCGAAGGAATACCAACCACCAATTGATGCTTGAAGCCCGGCTTTCCCAATCGCTTGATCTGCTCCCCGATACACCGGTCTAATGCGGAGAAAGCCGTATCTTTGGCAAATTGCCTGTCTTGCAACCACATCCATTCTTCCTTACGGGCATTCAATTTATTATACCCCGGCGCATAATTCCTTCCCGAACCATTTGTAAATTCCAGGAACAAAAAGCCGTCGAAAAGCCAATTGACATTTCCTTTCTGATCCTGATGCACCACATAAGGCAAAAATTGCTCTTTGGTCCATTTCATCGGGCGGTGCACACCCCCCTGGTATATCAGGACGAGATCGGCAATGTCGGTTGCGCCGTATCGCTCTTCACCTTTGGAAGGCAGTAAGCATCCGATGAAGAAGAGGATTGTTAAGAAAAAAGATTTGAGGTTCATTTTATTCATTTAATCAATAATGTCTGAAATTACCATCCCGGATTTTGCACCAGATTCTTGTTGGTGTTGATTTCATCGAAAGGAATAGGCCAAAGACTGAAATGCTCTTTGAATACCCGCGTCTCGTAAGTCTTGCGCGCATAAAAGCCCGTCGTGGTTGTCGTGCTGGTTGTCGTGCTGATATTCATGGAATGAAACTCCTTATTCAAGAGGGAAGTTCCGTTTTTCCACTGTATGATGTCGAAATATCGCAGACTTTCGCAGAAGAGTTCTACTTGCCGTTCCCTCAGGATAGCCTTACGCATGGCTGTCTGATCGAGCGCCTGAAGACCGGGGATTCCCGCCCGTTCTCTTACCAGATTGATGTATTTCAGGATATTGGCGTTGCCGGGGTCATATTCGTTCAACGCCTCTGCATAAGCCAGATAAAATTCCGCCAAACGGTAGAGCACTACCGGACGATAGAGCGTACTTTTGAAGGAAGAGAAAGTAGGATCTACCATCTTGCGGGGAGTATATCCCGTCATGTTGTGATACCACGAGGCGCCCCAGGATTGAAAATCCACTTTCACACTCGATTGCGGACACATCTGGCCATTGAACATCACATCGACATAAAAACGCGGTTCCCGATTGATATACATATTGTATGTACCTTTCAGCGCGAGCAGGCCGGGATAGTCGGACACATCTTCCCATTTGGTATTGGTGGCGTAGAGGTCGGCAGTAGAAAATCCGACTTCGGAATAATTGGGATCTTCGCTGATATCCAGGCCGTTTTTAGTGAAAAAGGCATCGATGGCATCTTGGGTGATCGACAGGAATCCCAATGCGTTGGCATCCGTATAATCCGCACAAGGCGGCGTACAAAAACTGTCCCAGTTGAAATTGCCTGCCCCGTCCGTTCTTGCAAAAATAATCTCTTTGTTGTCGGCATCAATAAAGGTATTTATCAACGACATATAGGGATCGAGCGAGCCGTCGTTGTTGTATTCTTTATGCAGGTCGTAGACATTCAGGTCTAAAAGATCTTTGACGGCATCGGCTGCCCGCCTCCATTTATCTACGCTGTAGACCGGATTGAACAATGCCGTACCGTCCGCATTTTTCACATCCTTCAGGTCGCTATTGCCATTGAATAACGGACGTGCTGCATACAACAACATCCTGGCTCTGACTGCAAGTGCAGAACCTTTGGTAGGCTGGCCGTAACGCCAGACTTTATCGTCTGCCCTGAGGGGCAATGATTCTGCCAATTCCTTCAGCTCAGTGTCGAGCCAATCCACGATTTCGTCATACGGTGTACGGAAAACATTCATATCGCTATTGAACGAGATTTCATCCAGCACCAGCGGAACCGCGCCATATACCTGTAACAGATAGGCATAGTAATAAGCCCTCAAGAAACGGACTTCCAACTTGGCATTGTTCACGTCTTCTTCGTCGAAATCGTTGGTGGTATGGACATTATTTAAGAACAGATGTATCTGTCTGATGCCTGCATAGAAATAGGTCCAGTAATCGCAATATACAGTGGTGGGAGAGCTGGATGTCCAGTTCCCTTTCTGAATGGCGTCGACCCAATAGCTAGACCCGAAATTGCTGGTGAAATCCAACTCGTCGGAGATGCCGTTCCATCCGCCCTGTTGGACAGGACTGCCGGAATAGGGATAGCCGATGCTCACGTGGGTAATCGGAATATAGGAATAGCAGTTTGCAATCCAGCGCTGTATGGTTTTTGAGTTGTCAAAAACGACTTCCTGAGTCAGCAATCCTTGAGGCACCTGGTCAAGATAATCTTCACACGAAGTGGCTATAAATAAGCCTGCAATCAATGATATATAATTTATTTTTTTCATACGTCAATAATTATTTTATAAAAGGTCGTATGGAACTCGCATGTCATTACTGTCATCAACTTGGATGTTTGAAAATCATGCTCGTTTCATTTCTTTAAATGTTATGGATTAGAAACTGACATCAACGCCCAAGGTGATCATCTTACTGATGGGATAGGCCATCCCATCGGTAGAATTTAATTCGGGATCCCACAGATCCTTGAAAGCTTTACTGAAGGTAAACAAGTTTGTTCCGCGCAGGAAGATCCTTACCGGAATCACCTTGTTTTTTGTCGGCTTGAATCTGACATTGTAACCGGCTTCAATATTCTTCAAACGCCAGAAACCGGCATCGCGCAGCCACCAGGTCGACGGTTGCCGGTTGTTGCTGTTGTTGCCTCCGGTGTAGAGCCGCGGCCAAAATACATCCTGACGCGGATTTTCTTCTGTCCAGCGATCAGCGATGTTGGCGTAGATATTTCCTTGAAGCCCGCTGTTTTCGGCAGGATAAAAGAAACCGGAGCCCAACATGATAGAGGTATTTTTCACTCCCTGAATCAAGAAACCGAAATCGACTTTTTGGTATTGCACAGTGGCGCCAAATCCATACACAATTTCCGGGATTGCAGCATAACCGATGGCAATCCGGTCATACTCATTGATCACCATGTCTCGGTTTACATCAATGTACTTAATATCTCCCGGCTGTACCTTATTCATGTACGAAGGCACCGGAATACCTTCTTTGAGGGTTCCGTCGTCGTTGAAATCATCTTTGGTAAATAAACCGTCGGACACCAACCCGAAAATCTGCCCGTAGCGTTGTCCGGTTTTATTTTGATAGGAATAGATGGATTCAGGCTCGTCCATTTCCGTAATTTTATTCCGCGCATAAGTGAATGAGCTGTTGAGGGATAAAAACAGGGATTTATTGATCTGTTTGTTGACAATCAGACTCAGATCAATTCCATGATTTTTCATCTTCCCCACATTGCCGTAAGGCAAACTCTTGATGCCGGTGGTGGCAGGGATGGAATTTCTTCGCATGTAGATATTGTCGCGATTTTCCCAATAATAATCGACATTCAGGTCTACCATATTGAACAGGCCGAGTTCCAGTCCGAGGTTGGTTTTTCTGGCCTTTTCCCACGACATGTTTACATCGCCATATTCACTCACCCCGACGCCTGTCCAGGAGTATTTTCCGTCGGCTCCCCAAGCATATCCTGCCAATCCGGTAGAAAAGATGGTGAGGTATCCGAAACGACGGCTGGCGGAGATCTGGTCATTTCCAACCAGTCCTGTCGAAGCCTTCAATTTGAGTTTGTTGACATATTTCTTCAGAACGTCTAAATAAAAATGCTCCTGCGAGATATACCAACCGACGGCAAGCGAAGGGAAAAAGCCATATCGTTTGCCTGAAACGAAATTTTCGGAGCCGTTGTATCCGAAATTGCCTTCGATGAAATAACGTTCGTCATAATTGTAGGTGAAACGTCCTGCAATCCCATTGTTTCTGTAAGGCAATGAACCGATTTCGCTGTATGCCGGAGCCACTCTTTTGCCATGCTGATTGTAGAGCAGCAGGGCTGCGACATTGTGCACTTGCGCAAATGTCCGTTGATAATTCAATTGTGCTTCGAGGTAGGTGCTTCTGATGCTGGCGTTGGTTTCGCCGGTCAGGCTGATATAATCCGTTCCTTCTTCGATGGTAGTAAAGATCAATGCGCCATCTTCGTCCCTTCCGGTTGCATGATAGGTTGTCGGTTGTTTGTAGAGGGTTGTCACCTGGTTGTTGTACGCGTCGAACGAAAAAACGTATTTCATGCTCAATCCTTTGGTGACGAAATCGAGCTTTTGTTGTAACGAAATGCTTGATTCTATCTGGTTTTCTTCATTCATCTGATAGCCCGAATGGGTGGAAGCCATCCAGGGGTTGAGATAAGAGCCTTTCAGGTGTGCATAAGAGCCATCGGAATAGATTTTGGGATAGCTGATCGGGGTCGATGCCGACGCGATATTAAAAATGCTGGTCAGATTGTTGCCCGGATTTCGTTTTTCTTTATAAAAACCCGCCAGGTTTAATTGAAATAAGGTATTCTTACTCAAGTCGATGTCGATATTGCTGCGGAAGTTGAAACGGTCAAATTTAAGTTCCGATTTTTTATCTTCCATCTCGTCGGTTTTCAGTATGCCGTCTTGATGCAGGTAGCCGCCCGACACATAATAGCGGACATTCTTGCCGCCTCCGCTGACGTTCAAGTTTATTTTCTGATCTTGAGCGAAATTGCGGAAGACTTCGTCCATCCAGTTCACATTGGGATACAAATCCGGATCTTCGCCCGAAAGCGTTTTTGCGATGGTTTCTTGAGAAAAATTTTCCGGCAATCCCTGATTACGGCTTGCTTCGTTGTAGATTTTCATAAACTCTACACCGTCTACATAATCGACCAGTTTTACGGGTGCGTTCAGATTGCTCTCAAACCGGATCTGGATGCTGGGTTCGCCGGTCACCCCTTTCTTCGTATTGATCAGGATGACGCCATTAGCCCCCTTGACCCCATACACAGCCGTGGCGGTAGCATCTTTCAGGATGGAAAACGACTCGATATCCAGCGGATCCACATCATCGATGTCGCGTTCGATGCCATCCACCAATACCAACGCTTTTTGTGAACCCGCATTGAATGTGCTGACGCCGCGTATCCAGAAATCACTCTGGTCGCTGCCCGGTTCACCCGAACGCTGCACGGCCAAAATTCCTGCCAGTTGTCCGGCCAGGTTGTTACTCAAATTGGCATTGGAAGTAATCAGTTTTTTGGGTTCGATGGTCGAGATAGAGCCGATAATGCTGGCTTTCTTTTGGGTTCCGTAGCCGACGATCACCACTTCCTCCAGCCCCTGAGCATCATCTGACAATACCGCGTCGATGTTTTTCCGATCATCTACTTTGATTTCCGCCGGTCTGAATCCTACGTAGGTGAATCTCAAAACGGAAGCGCTTCCTGCTACATTGTTGAGTGTATAATTCCCATTGATGTCGGATACCGTAAAGTTGTTGGTGCCCACTTCTTGGATATTGACGCCTATCAATGGGTCGCCATTCACATCTCTTACTGTTCCGGTAATCTTGATGGGAGCCGATTGGGATTTTTCTTGCGCCATCATTTCAGGCGGAATTGTGAACATTAAAATAAAGGCCGACATGAGAATGCCTTTATAAAGGAAAAGGAGGTTCTTTAATAATACTTTCTTCATATATTTAGATTTTTTGTAAGATTCAGCGTCAAATTTACGCAACATTGAGATGGGAAACAAAGATTGTTAAGTTTATAGTTGGCATTTTTAACACATAAGCCCCTTGTATTTAACATTCTTTAAATGATAATCACATTGTAGAGACAGTGTCTGCACCGTCTCTACACGACCGTTTTGCCTAATAAAAAAACGATTGCAGCAATAAACGAGTTAGAGCAAGGCGGAGGCATAGGCTTTGCAACAGTTGATGCATTGTTCGCCGATTTAGAGAGTTGAATTTATGTATTATATCCTCTATGGCAAACTGAGAATTGAGGTAGCGTAACGGCATAACAACCGCTTTCGGATTTTGTCATATCGGGGATCATCGTACAGATTGTGTATTTCTGTCGGATCGCGCTTTAAGTCAAAGAGTTCCCAATGATCAATCGCCTTGATGTTTTGATAGCCTTCGTCGTGCCAATGAATGAGTTTATACCGTCCATCGCTGACCCCGTCGTGTCGACGCACCATTCCCACCGAGGGAAAATCGTAAAAATGATAATACAAATGGTCGCGCCAGGGCACTTTCTGATTTTTCAGCAGCGGAAGTAAAGATTTTCCGGCCATCGATTCCGGGATTGCCACGCCTGCGGCATCCAAAATCGTCGGTGCGTAATCGATATTTTGCACCAGTTGTTTACAGACAGCCCCTTTTTTCGTATCGGGACAGGCGATGATCAGCGGCGTACGGAAACTTTCTTCATACATGAACCGTTTGTCATACAGACCGTGCTCACCTAACAAAAACCCTTGGTCGGAAGTATACACAATCAGCGTCCGATCCGTCAATCCATGAGCGTCCAGATAATCCAACAAGCGACCTACCTGGACATCCACGCTTTTGACCGTTCGACAATAATCGCGGATAAAGCGTTGGTATTTCCATCGAACGAGCGCCTCTCCTTCGGGCCGATTGGCTAGAAATTCCTTGTTGTGTCGGTCGTAAGCCTCATTCCAAGCCTGCAATTGTTGTTCATTCAGCGAACTCATGGCAATGGGAAAGCTATTTTTGATATATTCCAGTGTTGGCTCATTTTGCAACTGAGCGACTTTCAGATCGAAAGCATACCCCAGGTAGTTGGCAACGGTCAGTTCTTGTGTCTGCATTTGCTCCCCGCGGGTGGCATAGTCATCGAACAAGGTCGCCGGTTCCGGAAACTGGACGTCTTCGTACAAATCGAGGTATTGAAGGTCGGGCATCCAATTGCGGTGTGGCGCCTTGTGGTGCACCATCAGGCAGAAAGGTTTGGTATCATCCCTGTTTTGCAGCCATTCCAGGGCGTGATCGGTGATCAGGTCGGTCACATATCCTTCTTCCGCGAAGTATCGACCATTGGTGTCGGGTGTTTTGAAACGCGGATTGTAATAATCGCCCTGATCTTCCAGTATTTTATAGGTGTTAAAACCTTTCGGTTCGACTGCCAGGTGCCATTTGCCGAACACTGCAGTCAGGTAGCCCGCCTGTTGCAAGTGTTCCGTAAAAAACGGCACCTCCGGTCGAAGCCCGTAGCCCAAGTGTGTCTGTCCATGCTGATGGCTATACATGCCGGTCAGCAGTGTTGCACGACTGGGCGTAGAGATAGAATTTTCCACATACGCCTTACTGAACAGCATGCCGTTGGCGGCAATCCTGTCCAGATTGGGGGTCGGCGCCAGTTTGGAGATGGGATGACCATAAGCACTCAAAGCCTGGAACGCATGGTCGTCGGTCATGATGAACAGGATATTGAGCGGCGCCGCAGGTGTCGTTTGCGACACTGCTGCATGGATATGCAGTGCGGCGCCAAGGCAAATGGGAATCTTATACATCAAAACATTTATTCAGGGACGTACACCTCTTTGATTGTACTGTAATTGAACCGCTTTGCCCCTTCGATAGTCTGATCAATACGTGCACCTACACGAATGTAGTAGGTACGATTTTTGGTCAGCGTACCTTTGGTAGTCATGGGCAATTCCTGACCAAGCACGACATTGCCGGTAGCGCCCGAAAAACTCATCGATGGGGTATAACGGTTATCGAAACTCATATTTCCTACGTATGGAATTTCATTGACAAACAGGTAGATGTCCAGCAGATTCTTCTGGTAATCGCTGTTGGCAGTGCCACGCGTAATGACCGCTTTCGCGCTGATGGTTCCGTCGCTGTTTGCCACCGGTTCGCCAATCCACTGTATCCGCAGAAACGGCTCGACTTCAAAATTGAGTTCTTTCACCCCCTTGATTTCGATCGGTTCGGTTTCCTGAAGGGGGACAAAAGCGCCTGCAGGCGTGATCCCGTAAGTGCCTTTGAAAATCTTGGTGTTGTTGAAAGTCCCATCCATCATGCAATAGAAATCATAAGGTTGCGGAGTGTCGCTCCAGCTGTATTCCATCATCCGGATGCGGATACCGTTGCCTCCAATTTCGGTCTGAAGCGTTTCGCCTGTATCTTTGTCAATAATCTTTCCTTTTAATGTTTCTTCAGGGAGGGCGTAATTGTCGTCTTCGCAGGAATAAAAGCCGAGAAGCAGCAGCGATAAGGCAAAAAGCATTGAAAGTTTATTGAGAATTGATGACTGTTTCATAATCCAATAGTTTAATTGTTTCAGAATGATTAAAATCCGGGGTTCTGTATCAGATTGGGATTCTTCGTAATGTCCGAAGTCGGGATTTGCTGATAATACCAGCGCGAATCGTAGGTATAGCGCGTATTTCGTTCATCCAGACGTGCATCGAAGAAATATTTGTCGGCTTTATCTGCATAGAAAGGCCACAACACACGGTAAACGGTGCTGTTTTGTTCTACATCGGCTGTGCGCCAGCGTTTCATGTCCCACCAGACTTTGTGTTCAAAAGCCAGTTCTTTTCTGCGCTCATTACGAATGATCGTGACATTGTTTAACTCGCTCTTATTCGCCAGCAAATTGGCTCCTGCGCGTTTGCGAATGTCATTGATGCAGGCCAGCGCATCGGCTTGCCAATCGGTGCCCGATACGCCGGCGGAATAGAGTTCATACGCCGCTTCCGCGCGATTGAGCAATACTTCGGCATAACGCATGTCGATCCATCCCTGGTCGCATTTGCCGAGGTCTTCTTTGGCGAGATTTTCGTCCATATATTTCCGGATCAGAAATCCGGATTTGGTATCGTAGATGCCGAGCAGCACATCGACCGTGCCGCTCAAACCGGCAGGAATCATTTTTTCACCGTTGGCACAGGTATAAGCGCCATTCACCAGCCCGCGACCGGCATTGGTAGTCGCGCGGTCGGCCTCGTTCGAGGTCGTCAACAGGAATCCGCTCGGCGGATTGGGGTGATATGCCTGATAAGTGCCCGTCCAGCCTTCGGGAATCAGCCGATCGATTCCATTGGTCACCTCGCCCGTCCAGATGCCTCGTCGGATTTCGATCGTCTCGCCCTTAAATTCATCCATAGGCAGGATGACGGTTGCACGCAGCCGCGGTTCGACATTCGCAAACGCCTGCATCGGGTCGTCCCACAGGATGTAATGTCCTTTGGCGTCGAGGGTCTGAAATGTGCCATCCTGATTCTTTGCTATTCCGTCAAACAGTTCCACAAAATTCAATGTTGGGCACACTTCGCTGCCACTCCCACCTGAGCGCATTTGTTGGCGTGAGATACAGAAATTGTCGTACAGATGGTAGACATCGGGATAGATGTAATATTTCACGAAAATATATTCGGATTTTTTGGTGTCGGTATTGAACAGATTGACATAGTTTTTGTACTGCGCCTGCCTGTCGCCGTCTTTCCAATCATCGTAATACAACGAATAAACGCCTTCCAGCGCTTTTGCAGCATTGTATGCCTGCTGGAAATAATCGTTTGCGCGGCTTTCCGGCACGCCACAGACCCTTTTGCCGGTATTCTGGTCATTGAGCGTGATGGTGTTGTATTTGGCAATCGACCCTGCAAACAGCATTGTACGCGATTTGAGCGCCAGTGCAACGTATTTGTTTGCCTGTCCGCTGCCGCTTGTCGACGGCAGGTTTTGCGCAGCCAGATCGCAATCAGCAGCAATGAGATCCCAGATTTCTTCTTCCGAAGCGCGGGGCAGCTGTGTCTCTTCCAAAGCGATGAGCGGATAATCCAGCACTTTATCTACCAACGGCACTCCTCCAAAGCGTTTCACGAGTGCAAAATACGTATACGCCCGAATGAAATACGCCTCGCCCATGTATTGATTCCGCTCCGTTTCCGTAAAGTTTACGGCGTATTTCGGGAAATTCTCCAACAGGAAATTCGCTTCGCGGATCAAGGCGTAAGCGCCTCCCCACGGCGGAGTAAACGTCTCGCCATCGGAACCCGACACATCGCGACTGATGGCTTCGCCGGTATGACTGGCCACATTGCGATACAAGGTGGAATTATTGAACCCGTTTTGCATGGAATATTTAAAATCTTCTATCGGCAATTCGCTGTACATACGCGCCATATAGGTCGTTACCCCCTCTTTGGTAGAAAAAATGTCCGCTTCACTGATCATACTGGGCGGTGCAATGTCCATGTCGGCGCATGCACTGATCACAACAACGGAAAAACAAAGCAATATGATTTTATTTATC
>JAISUK010000069.1 GCA_031272075.1 Dysgonamonadaceae bacterium | reverse complement strand
CTTATTGTCAGCGACTTGCCGAAACGACGCGGGCGTGACAGGAAATAGACCCCTCCTGTTGTCGCTAACCGGAAAAAGTGTTCTGTCTTGTCGACATAAAGCAAATCGTTTTCCCTGATTTTCTCAAACGATTGCGTCCCGATTGGTAATTGTTTCATACGTCAATAATTTGTTTTTAAGAGTCGTATGGAACTCGCATGTCATTATTATCTTCAACTTGGATGTTTGAAAATCATGCTCGTTTCATGGCTGTGATATTTTTGCACAAATATAATGCTTTTTTCGCACAACTTCTCGATACAAGAGAAGAGATCAAGCCTAATAGGTTTTGCGAACCACTCAGGTTTTGGCAGGGCGTAGGATATCGGCAAGACAAAGAACGGCTCAAACATATTCGCGAGGCGTTCGATAACATATTGAAATTTACGGAAGGACGAACTTACGAAGATTTTGAAGCGAATGTAATGTTGCGTACGCTGTGTTTCACAATTTTGTAATCATCTCTCTTTCTTTTTCTGTGCTCTCAAACTAACAAATTGCTGAAAGCGACAATCAGCACAGCGACAGCCAGGACTACTAAAGCCCAGATCATCAAGCGCAAAGGAGCTCCACTGATATTTTTCCATTCTCCTGAAATAAATCCAACAGTCTGATTTCCAAA
Organism: Dysgonamonadaceae bacterium; assembly: GCA_031272075.1. Classification (GTDB taxonomy): domain Bacteria; phylum Bacteroidota; class Bacteroidia; order Bacteroidales; family Azobacteroidaceae; genus BNXB01. Next base: position 39,903 of record JAISUK010000069.1, on the reverse strand, counting down.
TATTTGCATAATTTGTTGAATAGCGAAACCAACGGAAGCGCCGAAAGCGCCGAGAAAAAGCATGCCGCGTCCCATGAGAATAACAGAAAAGATAAACTGAAAGCCGATTACAGCTGCTAAAATGACTTCACGAAAATTTTTGAACAAGATATGCCAATTTTTCTTTTTTGTCATTATCCACGCCGGGAAAATGATGTTGATTGCGGCGCCGCTCATCAGCGCAGCTGCCCAAACCGCAATATCTGCCGAAATGGTATTCGCGCCTTGTGATTTCATTGCATCAACGATTGGCGATTGAGCGTAAACGAAACTGAGGGAAATTCCAGCCGACATTACTCCCGCGATAACCGCCATCAATAATCCGGTGACGAAACTTCCTTTTTGTGTCTGCGACGCTGACGATTGTTCCAGTGAAGAGAGTGCCTTTGCTCTACCGAATCCGGCTATTGCCGAGAGGAGAACGCCGCAAAGCACGACAGCCAGTCCGAATAGCAACACGACGCCGCTTGCCGAAGTGATGTCGGGAGCGTTGGCAAATAATCCGGATCCTTTCATAATCATCGGCAGGGTGGTTCCGGCCACAATTCCCAGCCCGGTCATAATGGCGCCGGTCAGTGCTGCTCCGATGCGTACTACGCAGAGTCCGTAAAGCACATTAGCAATTCCCCATCCCATTGCAAAAAAATTGGCTTTAAGGATCGCTGATGTTCCAGCTTGGGTATATGCCGCAAATGGGTGTGGAATTGTGATCAACACAATACTCCAGGGAACAATCACAAGTCCGAGCAGCATAGCAACAAACCAATAATGTTCGAATTGCAATTGCTTCATTCGTTTCATGGGCCACATCGTTGTGCCCGTTCCCATGCCGGCCACAATTGCCAACAATGCTCCAAGTGCAATTAAGCTATTCACAAGTAGATAATTTTTGTTTATAATGAGGATTGACTATATGTTCCGGGATTTTTCCGCTGAGGGCTTCTACGACAGCCATTGCTCCGCCCGTTCTGGCATTTGCCGCTGACTCTTCCGAAAGGGCGGCGATATGCGGCGTCAACAGGATATTGTCCAAAGAAAAATAAGGGTGATCGACAGGAAATCCATTCTCTGAAAACACATTGAGTTTACCGAAGACATCCATTGCCGCATACCGAATAATACCTGTTCGCAACGCTTCGGCAAGGTCATATTCATTGACTAATTCGCCTCTGCCGGTATTGACCAAAACGGATGTAGGCTTCATTTTTTGCAACTCTTCCATTTTTATCATTTCCCTTGTGGCAGCTGTCAGCGGGCATAAGAGGCACAGGTAGTCAGATTGCTTCAATATTGCTTCAAGTTCAACCTTTTCGGCACCTTCTCGACGTGCTTCTTCCGGCGTAACCGCAGGGTCGCAGGCCAACAGTTTCATTCCGAAACTTTTTGCTCGTTTTGCAACGGCTTTGCCTATGCGACCAAATCCAACAATTCCTAATGTCAATACCGACAGTCGGTGCATGTCTTTTAAATCAAGTTGTCTTAGGCCTTGTCGGATCATCGCGTCGTGATATTTTAATTTTCTGGCCACGGCCAGCAGAAGAGTCATGGTATGGTCTGCTACCTCATCGGTGGAAAAATCTGGCAAGTTGGCGACTATTATACCTTGCCGAGTTGCTTCTTCCACATCAATTTTATCGACGCCGGTGCCAAGACGCGAAATTATTTTCAGGTTTTTCAGTTTCCTGATGACGGTTCCATGCAGGTATGCAGAAACGATCATGATGGCATCTGCATTCATGCAGGCAGAAAGTATCTCCTCGTCTGACGCTCCTTCAATTTCGATGAGATCTGCACCGATTTGAGATAAGATTTGCTTCTCTTCCTGTGTCATGGGAAAAGTTCCGGCATTCAAACGGCAAACTGTGAATTTGCTTTTGTTCATCACTTTTTTTTCTCTTTGGTATACGTAAAGACTTCACCAGGAGCCATTACAATAGCGGAAACGCTTTCGGGGAGGATTTCCGATGCTTCTTTCAAGAAAGTAGAAGGATCTCCTTTTCCTCCCTCACAAACATGTTCCAAAAACATCCAAAAATGGCAAGCAATAATTATTTTGGGTTTAACGACAGAGGCCAGCGCGCAGGCTTCGCTTGCATTCATGTTGCCGAATTGACCATTGATCGGAGCAATCATGATATCTACATCCGTATTTAAAGATGTTTTAATTTTATCAGGCGCAAAGCAAGTGTCACCCGTATGATAGATATTCAATTCTCCCGTCTCAATCAGCAATCCGATTGCGTCCGGAGCAAGGCTTCCATGATCGGCTTCGATTGCTCTTATGCCGATTCCGTTTCGAAGCCATTTTTCTCCTTTCTTCAAAATTTGATACCGACTTTTCGGAATGTTGTTCTGTATGTACAGCGCTTCGCAATCGGGAGAACCGACAAAAAAAGTGTGTATGTTTTTTGCAATTACAGGCAACGCATCCGGGTCCAGGTGGTCGGTGTGCGAATGGGTAGAAAGGAACAGATCGGCGTCGAGGTCTTCTATGCCCAACACTGTGGGGGTCATCCGTTTAAAACCGAACAATCTTTCGCAGGCATCTGAACAGTAAGCGTCGATCACCGTTATTTGTCCGTCGGAAGTTTTGATGCAAAACCCTGCCTGGCCCAGGTAAAATATGGCTACTTGGCTTGTATGTACATGCAAATGACGGATTTTTTCCATTAGGTTCATACGGTCATTTTTTTGAAAGTTCCGCACGGATAGCTTCGCGGTTCTGTTTAGTATATAGCCACATACTCACAATATCGGAAGCTGCCCAGAAAACGCGCATGCCGCGATCGCTCCAATACTTCACTTTTACGGGGTCGCCGCAGGCAATCCCTGGTACTACGTGATGTCTGATACAAGCAGAAATTATTTTTTCTACGGCGGCAAGGTATTCCGGCGTGTCAAATTGGGCAGGTATGCCCATACCCAAAGACAAATCGTCATTTCCGACCACAGCAACATCAATGCCCGGGACGGAAAGGATATCGTCCAGGTTATCAATTGCTTCCACTGTTTCAATTTGTATTCCAACCACAAACTCTTTATCGAAAAATTCCAGTTGATCCACGGGATTTTTCCACCCAAGGTATTTTCCTGCCGGACAGGTGCTAGCCCCATAACCCTTAACGCCCTTTGGAGGAAATTTTATCATTCTCATGACATTTTCGATTTCGCTTCGGGTGCGGATACGGGGTATAAATATTCCATCCGGCGCCTGATCCATTGTCCTGTTCAGTTCGGCATAACTTGGCTCTGCAACCCTCACCATACACGGAATTTCCAATGCCCGCGACAGGCGGATATGTTCCAGTATGGTTTCGCTGTTCAGACCGCTGTGCTCTCTGTCGATCAAAATGGCATCGTATCCCGTTTCATGGTACATTTCTATCACTGAGCCGGAGCGACAGTCCATGACACATCCCATCAGGAGCGTGTCTCCGTCTTTTAGCCTTTTAATTAATTGTCCGCTGCAACCTTTCATCTATTATCAGATTAAATTCCAGGAACATACCCCTGTCCTAAACGAAGGCCTGTATCACGGTATCCTTCGCTGAACGACATCCAGGAAGTAGCGCCTCCGTCTATTACAATGGTTTGACCAACAATGTATCGGGCGTCATCCGATGCTAAAAACACGGCAACTTTAGCAATGTCCAACGGTGTGCCGGCGAACCCGCATGGGATTGATTTTCCCAATTCAGGGAAGCTGTCCATCCCGGCCGCTTTGAATTGGTTTTCGACAGGCACTGCACCGGGAGCGATAGCATTCACCCGGATACCCAGTGGCGCCAACTCAATCGCCAATTCCCTGGTAGCTGAAATGATAGCGCCTTTTGTGCCGGCATAGACCGAATGGCCTTTGCAAGCCCTCAATCCATGGACGGAAGTGAGATTGACAATTGTTCCTTTCCCTTGTTTGATCATGGGTTGGATCGCCATCTGTGTCAAAAAATAAGATCCTCGAACATTCACGTTATACACTTTATCGAACTGCTCAGGAGTGACTTTTTCAAATTCAAGGGTTAGGGTGATGCCGGCATTGTTTACCAGCACGTCTATTCCTCCCAGAAATTCTATGGCTTGCACTGCCAGATTTTGCGCCTGCGACACCTCGCTCAAGTCCGCTCTGATGGCTGTGGCCTTGCCGCCTCCGGAAAGGATTTCTTTCACGGCCGATTCCGCTCCCCGCTCACTGTGGGCATAATGGAGAGCCACTACTGCCCCTTGACGGGCAAATTCCAGGGCGATTTCTCGCCCGATTCCGGTGCCCGAGCCGGTAACCAATACTTTTTTTGCGCTCATTTTTCTTTCGACATTTATTTAGTGACAGTTATTTCAATGTGCCATTTGTAAACGCTTTTGGCTTTAACTTTGCTGACTTGCCCATATCTTTTTGCCACATCCGGTCGGTCGAAACAAACAGTACACGGTTCAATGATCACATTATACAGGTTGTCCCAGCCGCCTTCATTCATTAAAATTCCCAGGTACGGGACAGTCTCCACGGGGAACGAGACAATCAGGCTGTTCCGAACATCCGGATAGATTAGTTCACACCATCCATCAGCAAGCTTGTTGGTGAAATAATATTTTTCGAATCCGCAAGTAGACCGCGATCTGCAGATATCTGCGCGGTATGGATTTCCTTGACTATCGTTGAAAAACGGCCATTGCCGGAGGTCGCCGAATTTTCCGGGTCCATTGGTCAGCACTGTGACCGTTTGTTTACAGTCTTCCGGGACTTTCACAACCGTCCCTTCTTCCATGTTAATCATCAAATGCCCTGCCCACAAAAAAGCAAAATCAAACAAACTGTCGTTGGTTAGGGTATAATCTAATCGCAGCGAGCCTTTGTCTGTGAAATAGACCTGTTTTTCAAGGGTATAGTCAAAACGCACCCCCTTAACTGACATATACAGTGTGTCATTTTTTACCTCAAATTTCCAAGGCAACGACCAGACTTCTCCGTGGTCAGCCATTTCGACGCCTTCCCATGGTTCATCTTCATATTTGCACGTGTCTATGGTAGGGAACATGTCGTCGTAGCCGCTACATTCCGCTTCCACGAATACTCCGCCGAATGGCTGTTCACGATAGTACTTGTTTTCGCGTTGTACCAAGTATTCATAACCGGTATTTTTGTTCAAAAGCGATGCCAGCTTACCGCCGGGGGCAGGGATAAATTTTGCTTTAATGCTGTCATTTTCAAGGACAAAGCATTTTTTATTTTTATAAGTAGAATAAGAAATAATACCCATTTATTAACTTTTTAGCTTAAGATATTCTACCACTACGGACGATCTTTTTTGCGGCAGGTCGACAACCAGTTGCATGAGTTCAATTCCGGTAATGATTTGAGCGGGCGGAGTTGAATAATCCCGTTTGATCCGAATTTGGTATTGGGCATTGGGGTCGATAGCATGCGGCGACAACTCTGTGCCAATATATGGGCAATGATCTTGTCGAAACACATAGATAATGCCTGCTTGCAGGTCTTCGCGGTGCAGTTGCCACGACAGCAGGTTGTTTGTGCCCAGAGAGGCTTCGGTGAGAGGATAGAAATCGCCGTACCAGAATTTCTGATAAACTTTCGCTTCGATAAAAGCCGATTTGGCTTGTTCAGCGTCGAAATCCTTGTCGAAATAACCGAATGAGCCGAGGCCGCCGGGATTGGCACTACTACGAAAGTCGTACGGATCGGATTCCCAGGAGGCCGCAGACGAAAGCGGAAGATATTGCATAATGCCAAGTGTTTGCGTTTGTCCCCATTCAACATGGCCGGGCGAACAATAGGTGTCGGATCGCCAAATTGGGACGGAAATGGCGGTGGTTTCCAGGTCGATCCGTCGGCCACCGCTGGCGCAATTGTCGATCCACAATCCGGGATTGGAGGCACGTAAGGAGTTCCACATCTCATAATGCCCTTCTACATAACGGATTTCCGTCATTCCTTGGCGGTTATCAATAGTGTCGTTTGCTCTCCAGTATTTTAGCGGGTCGATGTTGAAGTCGTTGCGGAAAACGTCCACTCCATAAGACTTAAATCGATCATCCAGCAGATCCGTCAGGAATTTCCGCGCTTTCGGATCGTTGAGTTTGAAAAGTCCTCCCTTTTCGTTACCAAACACATATTCCGGATGCTTATTGGTGATCATTGTGTTGGGCACCACTCTTTCCGGTTCAAACCAAAGCATAAATTTCATTCCCCGCTCATGGATCGCTTTTCCCAAAGGCCCAAGCCCTTGTGGGTACACTTTTTTATCAGGAGTCCAATTGCCTACATAATTGTACCATTTGTAGTCGTTTTCCGGTTCAAACCAGCCGGCATCGAACCAATGGGTATCGGTTCCCATCTCATACTCAATTTTTACGGATTCCAATTGTCCTTTGAGCGATTCATAGCCTGGAAGTTTTCCATAAAAATAGCGGTCAAACCCCTGGAGGCATACCGGCAATTGCGGCGGGAGATGATTGGGCATTTTGGGGGTGTATTCAAACATCAACAAGCGGCGAAACAACACTTGCGCGGAGGTTCGGTCGCTGCGCCAAGGCATAATCAGTGTCCGAGGTTGGCGGATGGATTCGCCGGGATACAATACGGTTGCTATTTTTTCCATTCCGGCAGAAACTGACAGGCCGCTTGGACTTAGTTTGAAATCGGCCGCCCACTGTCCCGTCCAGCCGAGCATGACAAACAGACCTTCGCTTGTTTGAGCATCCACTGCACCACCTTGTTGGATGTTCCAAAAAGGAGACACGCCGTTTGACGGGCGTCCGCCTACCGGTGCAAAATGTCGGGTCTCGTCTTTCCGGATCTCGTATTTGGCCGGCATCCATGCGTTCGCACTGCAATCATCGCCGATGAGGGTATGGATGACCGGGGATGAGTTGAAAACGCCGTCAAACCGGGCATCCAGCGTTTTCACGTTTGTTATCAGACCGGAATTACGCTTGCCCGTGTTTGTGAAATACAAAATCCAATCGGCAGCAGCATACTGCGCGAACAGCCTGACTTGCGCTTCCATTCGCATGCCGCTCGCAGGATCCGTCCAAGAATACACGGTGTTCAAAGCATCAGTTTCTTTCCGCTCAAACTTCCAGGAAGAAAGAAATTCGCGCGACGAACGTCCGTCGTAATCAAAAGAGAACGGCAAGTTGTCCGGGTGGGTCAATTCTCTTTCCGTCAAGTCATATTTTTTGCCCGATACGCCGATAGCTAACGGCTCGCACCAGTCGGACTGATCCCAGCCTTCTCCGTCGTCGGTAGATTCGATCAGCAGGTTCAGCGTGGAGGTGTTAGGCGGAAGCGCCAAATCAACAGCCAGGGCTTCATCTGATCCACGCAACACGGGAGTACGCAACAGCTCTTTGTCTCCCGTACGGATGACGAACTGCACGGAACCCCGTGTGCCTCCCGTACTGTAATTATTGTCAATCCCAACCATCGCAGAAAACCGGACTACCGGTTCAGGGAAACGGACTTGCAGTTCGCTGTTGGCATGGCTGCCCAAGCCTTTATTAAAATCCTTCGATCCGATTTTCAGGGGTGTATTCATGCAGGAGCGGTTGTATTGCAGTGTGACGTGATCCTGCCGGAGAACCTTGAGGCTCGTTACAGGCACTGTCGATTCCTCCTTTCCCGAGAAGAGCGCATCGATACGATAACGGAAATACGCGATGTCGTTGGCGCCGGGCATGAGGTTGTCCTGAACCAGGCGCGGCCCCCATACTTCAAAATCGGTACTCTCCGCCGAAAACGGATCGCCTTGTTGCGCCGACACCGTTGTGGCGAACAACAGGCCAGAAAGCATGTAAATAAGTCGTTTTTTCATACGTCAATAATTTGTTTTTAAAAGGTCGTATGGAACTCGCATGTCATTATTGTCATCAACTTAGATGTTTGAAAATCATGCTCGTTTCATACATCAAAAATACAAAAATTAATATCTCGCAAGCCGTATTGCATCCAATTTGATGGTACACGGATGAATTAGTTCTCCAAAATCATACCACCGAATGTATCGCACACTGCTCAAATCGATAGGCATACCTTCTACAACGGCGTCAGCAAATGCCAGTTCCACTTCATTCCAGCCATTTTTCAGGTTCATTTGAGTAGGACTCCAAGCGAGTTCATACGTGTCGTAGCCACTTGGACGACTTGACAGTTCAAATTCGCCATTATTACCCATGCTGCCGCTGTCGGTTCTTGTTTTGAAGTGTGTGGCATCCGAGATATATAACCACATCACCAAGTATCCGTTTTCTAAATTGATGCCGTAAGGCGTGCAATCGACAACAGGGAACAAGCTGCTTGCAAATAAGGTCTTATAGCCGATTATACTGGCAGTTGTCGATAGCGACCAGGAGGCTGTGCCTTCCATCTTGTTTTCTGTATCAAAAAAATTGGGCAAATAGGATTCGTAAGAAAACGTGATGTTGTCGCAATTCCAGAACATTGGGCCGTCAACACGCGGCTTTTCACCGATAAACTGTCGCAACTGGTTTCGTACCGAAACGCCTGAAACAGTAGGCACAACCGTCCAGTAAAATGGCGTTTGTTTCTGGTGGTAGTTGGCCAGAGCGGCTTCAAATTCTGCTTGGCTCATCTCGTAATGATCAGTATTGCCGACATTGATATTCAAGGTTTTTAATGTCGGGAAACTTGAGTCGTCGGATATTTTCAGGGTATAGCCGCTTACTTCTGAGGTGGCTGTCCACTCGAAAAGCAACGGGAACGAATAGTTCTGCTGATGGATAATAACCAACGGGTCTGGAGCTTTCAGAAAGATTGCCGGACGAGCGTTCTCGGAAATATTCAGTTCGTACTGAGCTTTCCACAGCAATGTATCCAGTATATTTTTCTTCTCATAAATTGGTAAAATACGGCTGGTAATATTGATAATGACGCTTTGACCTTGCAGTACATTTTCCACGAAAAATCCGGGCAAATCTCCTTCGCCGCCACCTGAATGGGTGGTGTTGTCCTTGTCCAAATATTCATACGTATAATCATACATTGTAAAAAACGTAGACGAAAGGTGTTCTTGCCATTCGAGCAATGCTGCTGTTGTGGATTCGGTGATGCGGGGCGGTGTCAATTTCAGCTTTTTCAGGTCGTCCTCTGTATAAGGAGTGACGGCTATTTCCAGGGGCACTGATCGGTTGCCGTATTGATCTTCGGTATAGACAGCGAAACGGTAGAGCCGCGATTCGGTCAGCCCCGTGATGTTCACCCAGGAGCAGACGCTGTCGATCTCCAACTTGCCGACGCCATCGTCCCAGGTGATCACTGTTTTTTTGGCTTTACCCAACTTGATCTGGCTTGCCGGGATGCGTCCTGCCTTGTTCAGGTCTAACTCCACGCGGTTGAATCCTACGGTGGCAAAGATGGTGTCGAATTTGGCGGGGTAGACTTCTTCTTTCAGCGAAAACTCCTTGATATCGTCGTAAACGCCGTCGCAAGAGGTAAATATCCGAACCAATATTCCGCTGATTATGATGATTTTAAAGATAGATTTCATGTCTTTTATTTTTTATTGTCAATTATCCGTTCAATTTGCCTTTCTCCCATAAAGGGTGATCTCCGACAGACAGTTGGGATTTAAATCATTATAGTCGTTATTGAAACCAAACAATGCCTCGTAGCGGAACCAGCGGGTTGCTTTGGTAAATCGGGGGTCGTCGGGGTACATGTAAGCCATATCGCCCGCCCGTCCCAATAGCCGATAAGCTCGGCTTGGGAGGTCGGCGGGGAATGTGATTTTGTGTGTACTGATTTCTTCCCAATCGGCGATATCCTCATCCCAGTAGTACATCCGATAAATTCCTATATTGGGGTAATAATAATATTCCATTCTGCCAGAATATTCACTTCCTCCGGAGTAGCAATAGCGCTGGTGAGTGACGATTCGGCTCAGTTCATAATAATCGCCCAAGTCAATCATGATATTGAACGGGACATTCCCGTCTTTCGGGTCGCCGGTACGTCCAATTTCTCCTGTATTTGCCCAGTTGAATGTATTTTCGTCTGCAATGATGTCGTCATAAAGCATGTATGCGCGTCCTTCCGAAGCATTTAAAAAGGCTTGCGGCACGCCTGCAATGGAGTCGTTGGTGTTGGGCATCGACCAGTTTGCTTTGGGTATTTTGATGTCGACCAGCAATGATAAAGGCTCTAAGACCTTTTCTTTTGAGTTGCCGTATCTGTCTTCGATTCGGACGGTTACTTTGACCGGTTGCGTGATCTGCGAGGCATCCAGATCGCCGCGAATCAGTTCCTGTCCGGTTTCTGTATTGGATGAAAAAATGGCATAGCCTGTCTTGGTCTGACCATTCACGACATACTCGTAATCGACGAAGATATTTACCGGGGTTAGCTGTTCGTTTTCCCAGTCAACAATCAGGGAGGAAAAACCGGCTTTTACGGTCAATTTATCCATTACCTGCGATACTGCCGATTGCAGCGGGGTTACGGTAACATCTACTTTGTTGGATCGGTTGCCTGCTCGGTCGGTAGCAAACAATTGCACTTTCTGCGGAATGGTGTCGCTAAATCCGAGCACATTGATGGAGTCGGTAAAATAAGACACCGAAAACCACACTTCCTGTCCTTCCTTGTTGAGGTAGGTCGCGTCGATACTGAGCAGATCTTCGTCTTCCGGCGCGATAAAATAGATAATCGCTCCACCGTACAAAGGTTTGTAATCGACATAAACAGGAGGGCTGGGCGCTATGGAGTCTGCATACCCAATCTCGAACCGTTTGTTCTCGTCGCAAGAAACGAGGCAGAGTGCGAGTGCAAGGATGATCAATAAGGACAATGAGCGCCTTAAATCGCTTACTGATAATATTAATAATAAATCTTTCATACGTCTAACTTTCTAACTTTCTAACTTTCTAACTTCTAACTTATCGCCACCCAGGATTCTGAATCAGTCGGGAATTGATATTTGTTTCGCTCAACGAAATGGGGAACAGGTAATCGCGTGCCGTGAATTGATAGAGCGTCTTGATTTCCAATTTGAAGAACGCGCTGACGCCGAAAGCGTTGCCTATCCAACCCATGTTGGGAGCCGTAAATTCGGCGGTAGCTCGTTTGTAGCGCCACATATCGCGGAAACGGCTGCCTTCAAACGCCAGTTCGATGGCTCGCTCTTCGAGGATGATATCGCGCAAACCGTCTTTTGTCAGGTGGCGGTTGCGGTAGAGTTCGCCCACATAATTCGGGTCAGCCCAGATCACTTCCACATCGGGAATCCCGGCTCGGCGTCGAATTTTGTTCAACTCGGCGTAAGCTTCCGGTCCGGGTCCGTTGATTTCGTTCAGTATTTCGGCTTTCATCAGGTAGAGGTCGGCCATGCGGATAATCGGATACGGAATATGCGTTTGTCGGATCCAGGATCCTGATTTTGATTCAGGATGGACAAATTTCTTGACGCCGATACCCGACCAAAACCAATTGACAGGGTTTCGTCCGGGCCAATATCCGCCACCGGTACCGCCCAACATCATGGTTTCCATCCGAACATGGTGCTGACGCCAATAACCGCCGGTGATGCCCAGATTGGCATAGAAGCGCGGTTCACGATCGAGGTACATGCTGATTGTCTGTACATTAGGTTGGAGGATGCCTCTATATTCCGGATCTGTCGCAGCATCTGGAGTAGTGGTAATATCAAACATAGCGCTTTTGTCGAAAGTTTTATCCACATCTGTGGGCAGCCCGTTTTTCGTATAATAACGCAACATGGCGGCGTAGGTAGCTCCCAACCAATTCCAATTGTAAGCGTAATTTTCAACAGCTCCATATCCATTGTCTTCTGAATTTTCTTCTCCAATGGTGATTCCGGTAGCGCTTTGGATGGTATTTTCGTCAGACTGATTATATGTCCTTCCCCAGACCAATTCTTTATTCCAGGCATCCACAATTGTATAGCGCAAATCGAGGTATGTCTTCATATTGGTGGGGTTGGCGTCGTAATCCTCTTTGTCGTAAGGATATACACCTTTGTCGTAGGTATAAAGGTCTTTCCCGTGAGCAAGGCAAAACGTGATGGCTTCATTGACGGCGTTCAGGGCATCCTGCCACTTATTCGGGTTTTCGTCCATCGGGAAGAACGGCTGTCCGTCGTAATCGAGGAAATCGCCATACATCTGCCGGTTGCCGTTAAAGAAAGGGCTTGCTCGCAGCAGCATTACCCTGGCTTTGATGGCCAATGCCACTCCGCGGTCCACCATGCCCAGGTCATTGTCGGAAAGGCGTTCGCTCAAATCGGGGATTGCTTCATCCATTCGACTGATAATGTAGTCGAAGCAATCTTCCACTTTTTGGCGCGTTACCATCAACTGGTTTTTCGAGGCGTCCATCGGCAGGTTGGCGTCGACGATAGCGATTGGTCCATAATGCTGAAGGATAATAAAATGGAAATAGGCTTTGAGGAAAGTGATTTGTGCGCGCCATTCTGCTTTTTCTGTTACAGACATATCGGGTATTGCGTCGACATTTTCGAGAAACGTGTTGGCCGCGCGGATGCCTCGGTACAGGTGCTCCCACCACAGCATGATCGGATTTTGTTCACTCTGTTGCCCTTTCATGAGCTGGATGGGTTGGATGTTTGCCGAATAGTCTGTAAACTCTCTTCCTTCCAGCCAATCGTCTCCAAAAAGGAAGGGAGAGTAGTAAGGACTATGATATTCCGGCAGGAAAGCGTAGACTTTGGCCAGCGCCTGGTAGGCTTTTTCCTGGTTGGAAAAATAGTCTTCCAGGATGACTGTGTTGTCGGGGACGATATCCAGATAATCGCTACAAGAAGGCAATGTCTGAACCAGGATTCCTGTGATTATGATGATTTTTATGATATTTTTCATACGTCAAAAATTTAGAAATTCAACTGCAGTCCAATGTTATAACGGCGGTTAAGCGGGTAACCAAGACCGTTGCCCCCCCATTTCGGGGTCCCAGAGTTTGAAAGCGCTGATCACAAACAGGTTTTCGCCACTCAAGTAGATACGTCCGCCGATACGGGCAAATTTTTTGATCGATTCGGGCAGCGTATAACCCACTTCCAGAGATTTCAGGCGCACGAACGAGCCGTCGCGCAGCCACCACGACGAGGCTTGGAGGTTATTATTGACCTGAGTGGTTGAGAGGCGCGGCCACAAGGCATGTACATCCGGGTGTGATTCGCTCCACGAGTTGTTGGCGATGATGGCGGGAGCGTTGCGTCGATTCACCAGCGGGGCAATACCGCTCGGATCAATAAAGAACGATACCCGTGCGTTGCCCTGCATGAAGAACGAGAAATCGAGGAGGCGGTATCCGGCCGAAATGCCGAAACCATATTGAATTTCCGGCACGCTGGGATAACCCATCGGAATCTTGTCGTTGTCGTTGATGACGCCATCTTGATTGACATCCAGGTATTTGATATCGCCACGCATGTAAGTGCCGTAAGCCGATTGTGAGGGAGAGTTATCAATTTCATTCTGGTCGATAAACAATCGTTCTGCTACCAGTCCCCACATTTTGTTGACCGGCTGCCCGATAGCAGAAAGGTACGCATCCTTGTAGTCAGGTTCGTCTTTTTCTTCCACCTGATTGGTGGCGTAGGTGAAGTTCATGCGCCCGGTCAGCCAAAAATCGTTGCTGAAATAATGTTTGAGGTCAAGTGAAGCATCAATCCCTCGTGATGACACTTTACCGACATTACCAGATGTTCCTTGTTCCAGTCCCATGGTGCCCGGAATGCTCTGGCGCGGCCAGTAAATCTTGTCGCGGATGTCGCGGAAGACGTCGATCTGGAATTTCAGGTCTTCATTTTTCAGCAGCCCCAGTTCAAGCCCCAAGTTGTACTTGGTTGATTCTTCCCACCCGATATCGGGATTGCCATATCGGGCAATCGTATACGCAGAATAGGAATTTAAGAAGTTCTTCCCAAAAGTATAGCTGCTTCCTCCGTCGCGGATATCCGAGAGGTAGAAGAAACGACCTGCGCGACCTGCGATGGCATCGTTACCGACTTTTCCGTAGGTGAATTTCAGTTTGAGGAGGCTGACGGAATTTCGCAGGCTGTTCCAGAAAGATTCGTTCGATATCATCCAGCCTGTACCGAAAGAAGGGAAGAACCCGAATCGTTTGTTGCCGGTAAATTTCTCGGATCCGTTGTATCCGTAGGTAAATTCAAAGAAATAACGTCCATCGTAGTCGTAGGTAAACCGTCCGGAATTTCCGAGGTTGCGTTCCGGGAGTGTTTCGTAAATGCTGCCGCCGTTGCCGTTTGAGAGGACATATTCTTCGGCGATGCACACGGTCATCAGACCGAGGTTGTGTCGACCGAATTTGCGGTCCCAGTTGGCGCGGGCTTCGTAATAGTAGTGTGTATTGCCGTCGCGTCCTCCCTGAACGTCTCCCAGGTATCCGGAGGCATTGGGGTTCAGGCGGTAAAGGGAGTAGGTGTCGGTATATCTGTCGTATTGTTCCAGGGCGAAATACAGGGGTTCTACCGTGCGTCTGCCGCTGGAATATGTCCAGGTATTGATGGAGGCTTTCAGTTGCAGTTTCAGACCCTTGACCAGCATGTCGAGATCCTGCATGAGCGTGGCTTGCGCGGAGATGGTATTTTCGTTACGTTCTTCGTATCCTCTGACCATTTCGGCGTAAGGGTTTGACTTCATCGGGTCGGTGTTGCCGAAGAGCGGGAACCGGATGTTTTTATAGCGTTCGTCGGGGATCCAGGTGGCGGGGAAATCCACCGGGTTGGCGTCCATCACCATATTGAAAATGGAAGTAGCGGAGTTGTAGGGTCCGTTGTAACGTTCAAACCGTCCGCTGATGCGGGTATCGAGTGTGGTGGTCGATGAGAGTTTGAAGATGACGTTTGTACGGAGGTTGAAGCGGTTGATATCGATATTATTGTTGTAATTGTTCATACCGTTAACGTTGAGCAGACCGGTTTCGTGGTCATACCCCGCCGACACGTAATACATTCCGATTTTGCCCCCGCTCTGCAGGTTTATATTTGCTTTGGTATTGACGGTCTGTTTCTTGAACAGCATGTCGTACCAGTCAATATTTGGGTATATCATGGGGTTTTCGCCACGCAGTGTAGCCTGAATCTTTTCTTCGCTGTACCAGGCGCCGAGAGGCTGCGAAGTTTCGTTTGCAGTACGGATGCGGTCGGCATCGCGCGAGATGCGTGCATCATTGTAGAGGCGCATGTATGAGACGCCGTCGAGCAGTTCGAGCATCTGTGTGGGCGACGACACATTCATGTCGAAACGTGCGGAGACTTTCAGCGGGCCTTCCAGTCCTCGTTTTGTATTGACAGAGATGATCCCATTGGCTCCTCGAGCGCCGTAGAGCACTGTGGCGGAAGCGTCCTTGAAGATGGAAAAGCTCTCGATGTCGTCAGGTGGGAGTCTGGCCAAATCGTTGCTGGTAGCCTCAAACCCATCGATCAGGATGAGCGGGTCTGCCTTGTAACCGAAGGTTGTGACTCCTCGGACGAAGAACTTGGCATTGTCGGCTCCCGGCTCTCCAGAAGTGGAATAGGAGATGATTCCGGGGATCTTTCCGGCAAAAGCGGTAGTCAGGTTGCTGGAAGGGATTTTGAGGTCTTTCACATTGACCGTTTCGATGGAAGAGACGACGCTTTCTTTCTTCTGTTTACCGAAAGCGACGACGACCACTTCGTCGAGCGATTCGGCCTTTTCGCGGAGTGTGACGGCGAGTATTCGGTTGTTGCCGACCTTTACTTCCTCTGTCTGGTATCCCAAATAGGAAAATAGGAGGACGCAGGTGTCAGAAGGTACGGAGATAGAAAATTCGCCGTTGATGTCGGTGTTTGTTCCTGACAGCGTTCCCCTCACAACAACCGAAACGCCCGTAATTCCGTTGTTGAAATCATCCATGACTTTGCCGGTCACGCGAATAGCGGCCGCTTGTGCAGGCTGTTGAGATTCGCGTTTATCGGCCTTTGCCAGCGGGTTCATATAGACCGAGATCTGGCGGTCGACGATTTTGCAGGCAAGTCCGGTTCCTTTGAGCACCCTGTCCATGATTTCGGAGACAGGGATGAGGCTGGCAGGGCGGGTGATTTTCTGCTTGACGAGCGCTTTTGCGTCGCCGGCCACCAGGAACACATAATCGCTCTGCTGTTCGATTTGTGCAAACAGTTCTTCCAGGGAGATATTTTCCTGATATACGGGAGAGACTGATTCTCCGTAGACTGCAGTCACGGAAAACAGGCCCGAAAGCATCAGCAGGAAGATCTGTTTGAGATTTAAGATTGTTTTTTGCTTCATGTTTATCTATTTTAGGAGTCAATTGTATTTTGATAAAAAGATGTGTTGATTGTCGCGACTGTAAGCCGCATGGTACAGCACTGTCAGCGATTCCATCACCTTATCGACGCTGTCTGCCAGAAAGAGTTTTCCGGAACAGCTGCGGTATATCCAGTCGGCGCCGTCCGGCAGGTCGAACGAGACATTGTAGTAACGTCCGATTTTTTTCAGGACTTCAGTGAGCGGCTGGTCTTTGAGCAGGAGGTATCCGTTTTTCCAGGCGGTGTATTCATCAGCATCCACCGCAGTTTTGGTGATAGTCGCCCCTTCGACGGTAAAAATTTCGTTTGGTTGGAGTTCGATGGTAGTGAGTGTTTTCGGGACTGAGATACTGACTTTTCCTTCCGCCAGTACCACGGAGTGGCAGCAGTCGGCAGGATATGCGGAGACGTTGAAACGGGTGCCGAAGACGTGGATGTCGCAGTCAGGTGCATGAACGATAAACGGTTTGCTGCTTCGGGCGACTTCGATGTAGATTTCACCGCGGACAGAGATTTCCCTGGTTTCACAGGGAAAGCTGGCGGGGAAATCGAGTTCCGTACCGGCGTTCAGCCAGATTTCCGTACCGTCTTGCAGGGTGAGGGTTGAGCGTTTGCCGAAAGGGACGATCAGCCGGTGCCGGTCGGTATGGGGCAGATCGAGCTGTGTTTCTGTTCTGGACTCCTCGTTTGAGACGACGCTTTTTCCGCTTTTCGTTATGCAGATATGGGCATTGTGCTCAATTTTTTGTGTCTGGTCTCCGGAGACGATTCGGATGTCTTCATGCGAAAGGATCTGTCCGGTGACGGTGGAGGCGGCAGGCGTTACCCTGTGCTCGAAAAAGCGCAATCCCCATAGGCAAAGCAGTACAACTCCGGCAGTCGCCATACCGAGGTATACGAGGAGGCGACGCCTTTGTTTCTTTTGTTTGTTTAGCCTCGAGCGGATGGATTCGTATAAACCGGCGGCTTCTTCTTCGGAGAGTTGATGATGATTGAGCCGAACCGAACGCCTGAAGAGGTCGCGCGATTTTGTAAAATGCTCACGATCAACGTTATAAGCAGGGGGGGGGGTATTTTTAGATGTCAAGCACCATTCGATGAATTGATCGTCGAATAAAATATTGCTTTCGTTGTTTTTAGTTTTCGTATCCAATTGTTATTTGAAATTTTTATAAACGGAAGGAGCGCCTTCTCATATAAAAAGACAAATAAAAAACGGATTTATGGACAATTGGGGAGAAAAATTTTTTATCGTTTTTCTTCCGAGAATCATAATGCTGCAGCGTTCGCAATCCGGCGGCGCGGCTTTTCTTCCGGCACGCTGTTTATCGACAATTTGCCGCGTTCTTTGGTTACTTTATCATCGTAAAGTCCAAAGAAAGTGAGAGCGGCTTTATGAAATGTTTCGCGTTCCGGTGTGCCTTCTTTGCCAAATTCAGCATCCAATTCAGCATCAATATCGTTAAGATATGATGGCAAGTCTTGTTTTGTTGTCTCGCTCATTTTCGTATTGTTTTTTGATTTGTAATGCTTTCGTTATTTGTTCAACTGGTGTTTTTTGTGTTTTCTTTTGAAACCCGTTAAACAAAATAACGACATTTTCATTTTCAAAAATAAAAAAAACGCGGTAAATATTACCTCCGTATTCCATTTTAAGCTCAAACAGGCCGTCTCGTATGAAGCCAAAAAATTTATGCGAGAGTCTTTCTTGTGTTTTAAGTACTTCCAAACAATATTTCAATTTTATCAGTTCTTTGTCCGAAAGCGTCTTTTTGAACTCCTCGAAATAATTTCTATATGACCTAATTTTCCTGTTCATAAATATAATGACACAAAGTTAGCATAAATATTCGATTTTACGCAAACAAATAAAAATTTAAGTCAAAATATATAGGGGAAATGTACAGAAACATTTTATTTTTTCATCGATTTACTCATTCTTCCTCCAACAGTTCGTTCAGGAATGCATTGAGCGGCTGCATGATTTTGAAGATGCTTGCAGCATAATTTACGAAGTCGGGAGAAAATAATTCTTTCGCTTGCAAATCTTTGAAAATATAGAAATGTTTGAGTTTCATGTATTCCGCGGCAGGATGGTCTTTATCGAATCCGTTGGGGACACGCGAAAGCGTGTCGTCGTCGCGGCACAGATCGCCAAGCGTCTGTTTAAATTCCTTTTCATTCAGAATTTCACTGAAAGCGTCAAAATTGTCATAGATCCCTTTCCGCATGATTTTCAACTGGTCGGGACGCAACATATAATGACCGCAGGAAATAAAGCTTCCTTCCGGATCGATATGCAGGTAAAACCCGGAGGTCTTCCCAAGTCGGGGCGGGTAGAGGACTGCGCCGATATGCGTTTTATAAGGCGATTTATCCGGCGAAAACCGGATATCGCGGTAGATGCGAAAGAGACATTTGGAAGCTTCCAGGTGTTGGATTTCCGGATCGAACAATGCCACCGCATGGATGAGTTGAGTCACCGTTTCGACAACCTGTTCTCGAATGGCTTCATAACGCGGTTTATTTGCCGCAAACCATTCGCGGTTGTTGTTTGCTTTCAGTTCCCGCAAGAACGCAAAAATGGTTTCATTCAACATGATTCAATATTTATTAGGTGTTTAACTGTTTATGCACGACAAACATACATCTTTTTTTCGATATAACTCACAGGTTTCTAAGAAAGATTTTTAAGATGATCAGATTTATCATTACTTTTACACCATGAAACGAGCATGATTTTCAAATATCCAAGTGGATGACAATAATGACATGCGAGTTCCATACGACCTCTTTAAAAACAAATTATTGACGTATGAAATTCTATAAATTATTACGACAATGAAAACACAGATTATATTAGTAACGGGTTTTCTTTTCCTGATGGTCAACGAACCCCTGTTTTCAGCACAAAATGACATAAAAACCATGAGAATCCCCGAAACATTTCCCGAATTGTGGGAACGCATCAACGAGAAAGAGCAGTCGTCGCTTCCCAAATCCGCATTGGAATTGGTAGATACCGTCTACCGGAAAGCATTGGCGGAGCAAAACAGCCCGGAGTTGATTAAAGCGTTGATTCATAAGCTAAAATACGAAATCGCCGTAGATAGAGATCACATCCCTGAGTTGTTTTCGGAGATAGAATCTTATACCGAGGCAAGCCAAAATGTGGAGGAGCAGAGCATCCTCTATTCGCTAACCGCCCGCTTGTATCTTCAATACTATACTTCCGATTCGTATACCATCAATCGGCGGACAGCCATCATCGGCGCTGTGCCGGACGATATTCGAGAATGGACAGGCAATCTCTTTTGTCGGAAAGTGGTGGATTTGGTCAATGCATCCATCGAACGGAATATTACACTTCAATCCGTGGATGCCCAGAAGTACGAGACGATTTTGAAAAAAGGCGATTTTTCGCGAATCCGGCTGCGTACGCTCTACGATCTCCTTGTCATTCAGGGAATCGACATGCTCAAAGAATTGTCTCGTCGCGATCCAAAACAATTTTTCCAACAGAGCGCGCTTGCGGATGAGGCCTATTTCTTGCCCGCTTCCGATTTTGTTGAATTGCAGATCAACGCCGAGCCGTACGACCTGTCGCCGCAGATATTGAAAATGTATCGGCAATTGCTCGCTTTTCATTTGCGCAAAGGCAATCGCGAGGCGTTGCTGTTTTTCAATCTCGACCGGCTGGAATTTGTCTATAATCAAACAGTCGGGGAATTTCGCGAAGATCGCTATCTGGAAGCGTTGTCGCAGCTCGAAGTGCAATACGAAAACGACGATGTCTGTGCTGAAGTCCTCTACAAGAAAGCGCAATACTACCAAAAAATAATTCAGCAGACTCAATCTGTCGGCACGCGATATGATTCTTCCGGCCCCGGTTCAGATTTGGGCATATTAGAGGAAGAGGCCGGGGCGAGGAAAGAAGCAAAGGAAGAAGCGAAAGCGAAAGTCTATCAACTTTGCGAAAAGGCAATCAGGAAATATTCCCGCTACGAACGGATCGTTCTTCTGCGTGAAATGGGATTTCAAATAACCCAGCCGAAAATTTCTGTTGCCACCGACAACGCGGCCTATCCCGGAAAACCCTTTCAATTGAAGATCTATTATCAAAATATCCTTTCTCTAAATGTAGATATCTACCGCATTGACGCTCCGATGAAGAAGGACAACAATCTTTTTTATAATGAGGCGGGGAGATACAAAACCCACGGGACGCTGATTTCCTCGCAAAAAATGCGAATGAAAATGACGCCCCCTTATGTGGAATCGGACACGACGATCCAAATAACGGCAACGACCCCCGGAATTTATGAATTTGTCGTCTATACCCAAAAATTCATCGACACGCGTGGTTTTGACATATCCGCCGAATGGGAGAAAGACTTGATTTGTAACGACCAATTTTCCGTCTCGCGTTTGTCGACCGTTTCGCGCTCATACGACGATCAATATGAATTTCTGGTGACTGACCGTGAAACCGGCGCTCCGATCGAAGGCGCTTCTGTCTTGCTTTATGAACGTGTATCTGAAAACAGACAGCCGTTGAACCGGCTTATCTCCACGCTTGTCAGCGGGCGTGACGGACTGGTGTCCACACCCTCCCGGAAAGACGATTGGAACCGTTTTTTTTATACCGCTTCGATTGGCAACGACAGTGCATTAATGCATACTTGGATTAACCAGCAAATTCGTTACGCAGAAAATCCGGAAAGCCGAGAATTATTGCAGATATTGACCGACCGGAGCATTTATCGTCCGGGTCAAACGGTACTGCTTAAAGGAATCGCCTGCGATTTGCGCCACGACACTTCCGAAGTGCTTGTAAATCGGAAATACACCCTTTGGATGAAAAACCCGAATGGTGAAATCGTTGCTTCCCGCGAATTTCGGACTTCCGAAATGGGTTCCTTTTCAGGCGAATTTGTGCTCCCGCAAGTGACGCTGAACGGCAGATTTTCCATTGGCACCGACGAGTTGGGCTTCCTCGCTTCGTTTCTGGTAGAAGAATACAAACGCCCCAGTTTCAACATCTCTTTTTCGCCGTTGGAAGGGACTTATCATTTTGGCGACCGGATTGCAGTGAAAGGCGAGGCACGCACTTATTCCGACGTCAACTTGCAGGAAACGCAGGTGAACTACCGGATTGTCAGGCGCATCGCCCGAAATTGGGGATGGATTATATTGGATTCCGGGACTCAAATCGCCGAAGGGACTGTCAGCACCGATGCCGATGGTCGCTTTGAGATTTCTTTCACTGCCGAAAAACGGTTCGACGACCGGAACCGAGACAGATTGCGTTATTCGTATGAGATCCAGGCCTCCGCTACCGACAGCAAAGGCGAAACACAGGAATCTACCGTCACTGTGGCCGTCAGTGATGTTTCCATGTACTTCAAGTCCAGCCTGCCGGAAACTTACCTCGACAAAGACAGCCTGCCCGAACTGACGATCGACGCATACAACCCGAATACACAGAAAATTTCGTGCAAAGGTGTCTATCAGATCTATCGCCTCAAAGCAGAACAGGCATTGGGAAAAACATTGACTGACAAGGATTGGAAATGCGAAGAACTGGTGCTCTCCGGCGGGTTTGCTTCCGGCGAAAGCTTCACAATTCAAGGCCTGAAACAGCGGCCTTCCGGAAAATACCGCCTGATCATGAAAGCCAACGATGACCAGGGCAGGGAAGTCTCAAACGAAACCGATTTCATCCTTTTCTCCCTGAACGATACACAACCACCCATCGTGACGTATCAGTGGTTGGCAGCGCCCAAGACCGACTGTGCCGTGGGCGAGGAGGCGGAGATCGTTTACGGATCGTCGGCCAACAAGGTGTATGTGCTGTATGAAATCTTCAAAGACGGGAAAAAACTGGAAGTCAGCCGGTTTGAGCTGAGAAATCAATTGAAGAAACTCAAAATCAAATTCAAAGAATCGTATGGCGACGGCGTTTTGGTATGCTTTACCTTTGTCAAGGATTCGAAGTTTTTCGAGCAAACCGTTCGGTTAACCAAGAAAAAACCGGACAAATCGCTGAAACTCAATATGGAAGTGTTCCGAGATCGCCTGTTGCCCGGACAGCAGGAACAGTGGAAACTGTCGGTAAAAGACAAAGCGGGCGAGGCCGTTGCCGCAGAAATCCTTGCCGGCATGTACGACCGATCGCTGGATAAACTGTCAGGCCATTCCTGGCATTTCAATCCACAATATCCGGCTGCAACGATGGCGTTTCTGCAGTATTCTGGCGAAGAGTTCCGCACGCAACAGAAAAATGTGTCGTCACCTTGGCGTTATATCAATGCTTATCCTTCGTTGATTTACGACGCTCTCAATTTGTTCAGCCTCAATTTTGGTCGAGAGGGAGTTCTCTTTTACGGAAATGCTCCGATGTTGAAGGGCGCGGTAGTGGGCGCGGTGCGTACTTCTACTGCTCCAGCCCAAAACCGGGGCATCGAACTTTTAGAACGCCAAGTTGTTGTTGCAAAGTCAGATGCGCTGTCGTTGAAAGAATCTCCGGTTATAAGTGGCGGCAATACCGAATCAGACACGGGTCCGCAAATCCGGCAAAACCTGAACGAGACAGCTTTCTTTTATCCGCAACTCCATACCAACGAAGCAGGCGAAGTCGTGATCGCTTTCACGGTGCCGGAAAGCAATACCTCCTGGAAGCTGATGGCGTTGGCGCATACCCAAACACTGGAATACGGCAGTCTCGTCCGTGAGGCGGTCAGCCGTAAAAAACTGATGATCACCCCCAATATGCCGCGGTTCATCCGCTGCGGCGACCGTGTGACGATTGCAGCCGACATCTCCAACCTGTCGGATTCGGTCGTGAAGGGAACGGCGACGATTGCCTTTTTTGATCCTGTGACCGAAGAAACGACCATTGTAGCGGCGCAGCGCGACAGGACATTCAGCGTCGATCCCGGAAAGACTGCGCCCGTCGCCTGGACATTCGATGTGCCGCAGGGACTGGAAATGACCGTTTGCCGAGTGGTTGCCGTCTCCGAGCATTTCAGCGACGGTGAGCAGCATCTCTTGCCTGTGCTCCCGAATCGAATGATGGTCACCGAAAGTCTGCCGATCAATAGCTTCAAGAAAGGAAAACAGACCTACACTTTGAATAAACTGGCCAAAAATCGTTCCAAGACCCTGGAAAACTACCGTTTGACCCTGGAATTTACTGCTAATCCGGTCTGGTATGCGGTACAGGCGCTTCCGGCCATCACGCAGCCGTCGAATGACGATGTCCTTTCTTGGTTTGCTGCATATTATTCCAACTCGATGGCCGTTGCCATCGCCAACAGTACGCCAAAAATCAAGCAGGTCATCGATGTCTGGACAAAACAGGCCGACGTCCACGAAACCCTCCATTCTAACCTCGAAAAGCATCCGGAACTGAAAGCGACGTTGCTGGAAGAGACGCCGTGGGTGATGGATGCAAAAAATGAGACGGAACAGAAGCAGCAACTGCATCGGTTGTTTGATGTGAATCGTGCAGCCAACTTGTCTGCGACGGCGATTGCCAAACTGAAAGAATTGCAATTGCCCGACGGCGGCTGGTCGTGGTTCAAAGGCATGTATTCTAACGTATCGATCACACAATGGATATTGTACGGCATGAGTCGGCTCCAGGCGATGAATGTGCCGGAATCGACCAACGAACTGTCGTATATGCTGCGGACTGCGGTACGCTTTATCGACGACCGCTTTATCGATCATTTCAAACGCTTTAAGGAGCACAATCCGGATTGGGAAAACAAAACATCAATCTCTACCTACGAACTGGAATATCTGCTCGTCCGTGGTGCTTATGAAGATACCCCGGCCGACGAACTCAAGGAAGCGATCGCATTTTACGACAAGATTATCGAAAATCATTGGGCAGAGAATACCAACTTGTATAACCGCGCACTGATGGTCTTGCACTTGACAAAAAACGGAAAAACCGACATTGCCGACGCAATACTCGCATCGCTGCGGGAACACGCTTCTTACAAAGACGATCTGGGCATGTATTGGGCGAACAACAACATGCAAACTTTTATGTCGCAAAGTGCAACGACCATCCATACGTTTGTCATGGAAGCGTTCGCTGCGAGGAACGCACCGAAAACAGAAATGGACAAAATGAAATGCTGGCTGTTGAAACAAAAGCAAACCCAGGCGTGGGAAAGCGTTCCGGCAACCGTCAATGCTGTATCTGTACTGCTTCAGACCGGTAGCGCGTGGCTGGAAACGGACACGCAACCCGCGATTACATTGGGAGGTCGCAGTGTGGACACCAGCGCCGGCGAAGCGGGAACCGGCTACCTCAAGCAAGTTTATGAAAAGGGCGATATCACGCCTGCCATGGGAACCGTCGTGTTGACGAAAACCAACGACAATCCTGCCTGGGGCGCTTTGTATTGGCAATATTATGAGCAATTGGAGGCCATCACCCAAGCAAAAACAGGGCTCAATGTCGAGAAACGGGTGTTTGTGGAAAAAATCTCCGGCGCCGGAAAAACGCTGGTTCCCGTGACTTCGTCCGAACCGTTGCAGGTAGGCGATAAAGCCATCGTTCGATTGACCGTACGCAACGACCGCGACATGGAATATGTGATGCTGAAAGACATGCGGGCATCTTGCTTTGAACCTGCCGAACAACTGTCGGGAACACAATGGAAAGAACAAGTCGTTTACTATCAAGCCGTCAAGGATGCTTCGACAAATTTCTATTTCTATAATTTGCCAAAAGGGACGTATGTGTTTGAATATCCGGTATTTGTTGCTCGTGAAGGGATCTATTCGGAAGGAGTTACCACCATACAGTGCTTGTATGCTCCCGAATTTGTGTCCCACACCAGCGGGTCGAGGGTGGTTGTAGGAAATTAATGCGGAATGTTATTGCGCATATTGACTTGCTTCCTTTCTTTTTTCAGATAGGATCGCATACTGTTTTCCTGCCCCTCTTCTTCCGTCAACCAGCTGTCGCTTTGGTTGATGAGTAGGCTTGTATAACGCATGGCATGTTCTGCCAAAGCGAGGATTTCTTCTTTATTTGTTTTTGTCGCTTCCACTTTTAATAGAATATGACGACAAAAGTAATATGGGATTTTGTCGTTGTCAATAGCCAATTTTGGCTATATTGAAGAAATGATCGCTCAGCAGAGGTCAGCTGATGTTGATGATCCGGTGTTTCAGGGCGTATTGCACCATTTCGAGGGTGCTGTTGATGCCGAGTTTTTGGAAAATATTCTTTTTATGGTTGTGGACGGTATTGAGGCTGATGCACAAGCGGTCGGCAATTTCTTTGGCCACCAGGCCGTCGCGACACAGGAGGATGATTTCTCGCTCGCGGGCAGTAAATTCCGGGGTGATTTCGGTTGTCTTTTTCCGTGATACATAAATGGCATAAATCAATGCTGCGATGTCTTTCCCGAAATATTCCACTCCGTTCATTATCGAATGGATGGCATTGATAATCTCTTCGATATTTCCACTTTGTTTCGAGATGAATCCTTCGATGCCGATGTCGAGCAGCGACTGTACTACTTCAATCTCTTTTTCTGCCGAGATCGCGAGAATTTTGATCTTGGGGCGCTCTTTTTTCAGTCGGCGGGCAATAACGATGCCGCTGATATCCGGCAGAGCGATGTCGAGCAGGATGATGTCGGGCGTTGTGGTTTCGAGCAAACGGAACAACTCCGCTCCCGATTCGGCTTCTCCCACAACCTGAATATCGGTGTGGGCGTTCGTGAGCGCCGTTTTCAAAGTAAAACGGATCAAGCTGTGATCTTCAACAATAATTGTTTTTATCATAATTCAAACCAAAACAGACTGCCTTTACCGATTTCACTCTCTATATGCAGGGTCGACCCGTGTTTCTCAAGCAATTCCCTGCAAACAATCAACCCCAATCCGCTACCTTGTTCGCCCGCTGTGCCTTGATGCGAATGTCGGCTGTCGAGACGGAAGAGGCTTTCGATCAGTTCGCGACTCATGCCGAGGCCGGTGTCGGCGACCGAAATCACGCAGTGTGTATTGTCCGGATGCGCGCTTTTGCGTTCGACGGTAAAAGTCACTTTGCCGCCCGATTCGGTAAACTTCACGGCATTGGTCAATAAATTGCGGATCACAGTCGAAAGCATATTGCTGTCGCCTGTCACGAGCGCCTGATCGGGCATAGATACCTGAAACAGGATATTTTTGTTGGTCGCCATTTTTTGAATCAGCGGAATTTCTGACTCCAACGTTTTTGCCAGGTCGAATAATTCGGGTTGATAGATCATCCGGTTGGTTTGCACTTGCGCCCAATTCAACAGGTTGTAAAGCAATTCCACCTGACTGTCGGCCGACTTAAGCAGTTCGGAATAATATTCCGAAAGCGTTTCGGTATTCCACGATGCGCTGCTGGTCAAAAGCAGTTGTAAGGCGTCGCGCAGGGCAAACGCCGGATTTTTCAGGTCGTGCGAAATGATGCTGAAAAATTTGTCTTTCGTAGCGTTCATCTCTTCGAGTGCTTGATTACGCTTGGTGCGCATGCGAAACAGGTACGACAGGAGGAGAAGGAACATCAGCGCCACCAGCAGTCCTGCAATCAGCATGATTACGGTCAGCTGTTTTTGTTTCAGCGATGTTTTGTAGAGTGTGATTTGATTTTCGCGCTGTTCGGTTTCGTATTTCAGATTCAGGCTGTGGACGAGGTTGTTGTTGTTGATATTTTTCACGCTGTCGGCGTGGGCGGCGCTCAAGATATAGTTTTCGAGCGCAAGGCGGTAGTCGCCCTTTTTTTCAAAATACCGGTATTTCATTTCATAGAAATATTCCGAGTGGCGGTGCGAATTGATCCGTTTGACGGTTTCTTCCGCCTCGTCGAGGTAGCGTTTGGCTTCGGTCAGCTTGCCTGTGTTGACATACAGGCGGACGATCGACATGCTGGCTTCCAGCCAGTTCCAGCGGTCGTTGCGTTTTTTCATCAAATCGTAGGCCTTCATATAGTTGTCGAGCGCTCCGGCATAATCTTTACGGTATTCAGCCATGCGTCCCAGATTGTTATAACTGAGCGAGATGCCTACTTCGTATCTCGATGCCAGGTTTGCTTCGAGCGTTTTTTCAAAATAATACAACGCCGAATCGTAGAGATTGCGTTTCTCAAAGATGGAGCCGAGATTGGCATAATTGATCGCCTTTCCGCGGTCGCTGTTCATCTGTGTTTCCAGGCTGAGCGCGATGCGGAGCAGCGAATCGGCGACCGGAAAGTTGCGTAATCCCATAAAAATATTGCCCAACGAATTGTATGTGATCGACTTGTTTTTTATAAACATGGGCGATTCCTGGTCGCTGTAATTGCTGATGTATTTCAGTGCTCGGTAATGTGCGGCGGAGGCTTCCTCCCAGATGCCGGAGCGACGGAAGTCTGTCCCCAGATTATTCAGGATGCGGATAATTTCGATGGTGTCATTCAACTCTTCGGCGATGGATAACGCGTTTTTATGGTGTTCGACCGCCTTGACAAAATCACCCTCTTTGTCGCGATAGAGGATGCCCAATTCGCGCTGTGCATACATCATGCCGTATTTGTCGCCGTCGGCGGCAAAGCGGTCGTTCCACTTGATCAGAGAATCGATTTTCAGATTGTAGTAGACGATGCTGTCCGATTGATGTCGGCGAGCAGGGGTCGACTCGTAATCAGACTTGTCGGTATGATTGCAAGCAGAACCACAGAAGAGCAACGCCGACAACACTCCAGAACGGAATAAATTGCCCCTCCCAATAGATCTTATAAATAGAGTATAAACAATATCTATTATCATAGATGACACACTACTTTTGTTTTAAGTTATTGATCACAAAAATAAGTAATTATTTTATTAATAATGTTACAATTAAATAAAAAAATTTTTCAATTATTTCAAAAGTGCCCCTGGAAGGCTTGCAGCGTCGATTTTTAAAAATATAGCCAAAATTGGCTATTGACATGCAAAAATTCCGGTTGTAGTTTTGCATCGATTTAACATCAAACTAAAAATAGCAATTAAAAACAATTGATTAATAACTCTAAAATAATGTGCAGAATGAAAGAAGAAAGTTTTAAAACAGGATTGATGATCCTGACCCTGGCGCTGTTTGCTGTCGCGTGCGGAAGTAAAGACAAGCAAAAAGATCCGATTTCTTCTCTTGAAAAGGAGATCACGAAAAAATTGGATGCCAAACAAACCCAATCTGCCGGCTGGCCGGACAATGAATACACCAAAGTATTGCCCAAGCCGGACATCAAGTGCGGCGCTTCCGGTTCTTCGGTATTGGGGTTTTCCGTCACTTTTGATAAAACCACCATCGAAAAAGTGAAAGAATATGCCGAAAAAGTGAAAAAGGCCGGTTTTACCGCCAATGCCTTCGAGAGTGGCGGCGATTCCTACATGTATTCTGCCGAGAATGAAGCGGGCTATTCCGTGCTCCTTTCCTGGGCTGATGGACAAGCGGGCGTGTTGATTTCTAAGCCGAAATCGAAATAAACTAGAAAAGAAACATCAAATTATACCATTAATTAATATTTAATTACAGAAAACCATGGGACTTTTAGATGGACTGGTAAAAGGATTGGCGGACATTATCCCCGATCAGGGAAATCCCGAATTGAAAGCCTACAAGGCGCAGAATGAACTGAAAGATCTCTCAGAAAAAGAGAACCTCATCTTTGCAAAACTCGGAAGGCAACTGTATGCCGACGGCGGCGCAGACCGTTATCCGGAAATCCGTACAGAACTGGACGCGCTGGCCAATGCCCGCCGTGCAGTAGAAGAACGCATCAAAGCCGCGTCCGACGAAGTGGAAGCGAAGAAAAAAGCCGCGCAGGAAGAAGAAGCGCGCCGTTGCCCTGGATGCGGCGCAACGAATCACGAAGGAGCAGGCTTCTGCAGCGAGTGCGGCACGAAACTGTCGGCGCCCAAACGGTTCTGCACGAATTGCGGCGCGGAAGTCCCCGCAGGCAGCCGTTTTTGCAATGAATGTGGACAAAAAATGGAGGAATAAAGAATGAAAGCCGGAGAAGTTTATTCGGGAACAATGCAGTTCTGCTGGCTCAAACTGCTGGTTGGAGTCTTGCATATCCTGGTGGCCGCGCTGCTGTTTGCTGTATTGATGGGGCTTGCTTGGATGTTCGGCAGTAAAGGCGTAAGTGTTGTCTTGTTTCTTATTTGGCTCTCGTTGCTGGGCATCATCAACTTCATCTTCAGACATTACCTCGGCTATCTCTTGAAGGCCGGCCATGTGGCGGTCATCGCGCAAGCGTTTCGTGACGGCTCCATCCCTGAAGCGCCGTTCAAAACCGGTGTGCGGATGGTGAAAAATCGATTCGGCACAGCAAATGTCTATTTTGTGATCGACAAATTGGTGGGAGGGGCAGTGAAACAGTTGCAAAACCTCTTCGGCCGAACGGTTGGCATGCTGGGCGGCATTCCCGGAGCAGATGCGTTGTCGAAACTCGGAAAATTCTTTATCGACATCTCGCTGGGTTACGTGGACGAATGTTGCCTCGGTTATACTTTCTATAACGAAACCCAGAGTGCCTACAAGAGCGCTGCCGATGGGGTTGTCATCTATGCGCAAAACTGGAAAACGCTGCTCAAGAATGCCGCCGTGACCATGTTTGTGGTGATACTGGTGTTCGCGCTCGTCGTGGTGGTTGCAGCATTGCTCTTCATCGCCGTAATACGCCTGACGGGAGCCGTCACGGAAGGAACCGGAATCATCGGGTTTGTCCTGGCTTTGCTGACGGCCTACACCATCAAATATGCGTTTATCGACACCTGGATTTTGGTCAAGATGATGTCGTCGTACATGGCGGTGGCGCCGACTACGCAGATCACGTTCGACCTCTACGGCAAACTGAAAGGCATGTCGTCGAAATTCGGCGAATTGCTGAAAAAGGCGGAAGTTTCACCTGCTCCGGCAACGAATGTGCCTTCAGAAACGCCTCCGACCGCAGGCTCCACAACCGCAGCTTCGGCTCAAAGTGCGCAAGCAGAAGTGGTTACGCAGAAATTGGTTTATTGTTCGCAGTGCGGAGCGCCGGTCGCTTCGGGCGTCAAATTTTGCGGAAAATGCGGGAATAAAATCACGGGATAGCCAAAATTTGTTGTGCAATATAGCCAAAATTGGCTATTGACACGCGAAAATTCCGGTCGTAACTTTGCAGAAAAAAGATTTAATATCAAATATAAATGATTTACTTATTAACAATTTAACAATTTTAGAAAATGAAAAAAGGTATTTTGAAAAGTTTAGTAGTGATTATCGCTGTATTCATGTCAGCAAGTGTATTCGCTCAAGAAGCCGGCGACAAAGCCGCAGGCGGAAGTTTGAATTATGGTTCCGGCGACGGATGGAGCAGCATCGGTATCGGCGCCAAGTTTCGTTACAATGTAACCAGCCCGATCAGGTTGGAAGGGGTATTCACCTACTTCTTGAAAAAAGACTATGTCAGCATGTGGGATTTCAGCGTCAACGCGCATTACCTGTTCAAGGCGGGTGAAAAACTAACGGTATATCCGTTGGCCGGTTTGGGTCTCTCCAAAGCAACGGCAAGCGCTTCCGGTGAATATATGGGATATGATTACAACGTGAGCGCATCAGCTTCCGAATTTGGCTTGAATCTGGGCGGCGGTCTCGATTATGACCTGAGTGAAAACATGGTAGGGAATGTCGAACTCCGTTACGGGACAGGAAGTGAGCTTATCATACTTTCTGCCGGCGTGGTATTCAAATTTTAATCAACTACACAATGGATTTAGTTACCAGAGTTAAACAAATACTGACCACTCCGAAAACGGAGTGGCCGGTTATTGAAGCTGAGAACGCCCCGCATATCAAAGTGTTTACGACGTATGTGGTGCCGTTGGCGTTGATTCCTGCCATCGCAGCATTCATCGGCTACGGACTGATCGGCGTTCATTCTTTCCATTCTTTCGGATGGGGTCTTCGCCAAGCGATTACACAATACATCGCGATGGCTGGAGGGGTCTATCTTTCGGCATTTGTCATCAATGCGCTGGCGGACAATTTCGGGGCTCAGAAAAATTTCGACAAGGCTTTTTCGCTCGTAGCATACGCCTACACGCCGATGTTTGTGGGAGGAATTTTCTATATCTATTATTCGCTCTCCGCATTGGCAGGACTGGCAGGGTTGTACGGACTGTATTTGCTGTACATCGGGCTTGCTCCGATGATGAAACAGCCTGCCGATAAAACGACTTCGTATTTTGTCGTCAGTTTGTTGGTATTAGTTGTAGTTTCAATATTATTGTCGTTCGTTTTAGCCGCCGTGTTAATAGGAAGCGCATTTCGTTATTATTAAGAAATGCCGCACCCTTTACCTCCACCTGTTAGCGTGGCGCACAGGTTTTGTACGTGCATTTTTTGTAGAGACGTGGCATGCCACGTCTCTGCTTATTAATACGATTTTAACAAATTTTCACCGCGCCTCCCCCTTGCTATCTTTGTATTTCTCCCACAAATCCGAATGAATGACCGCTCTGGTGTTGTCCGACAATCGACGGATTGCAGCTGCGGCCTCCCTGAGGTCGTTCGGAGCCTCGTCGGTTGCCGGGATGGGGTCATGGATGATCAATTCCAGTCGATGCGGACGGATCAGCAAGGTTTTTGTCGGCATCACTTCAAACGTGCCGTTGATGGTCAGCGGGACAATCGGGAGTTGCAAATCGAGCGCCATCTGAAAGGCGCCTTTCTTAAATGAGCCCATCCGTCCGGTTTTGGAGCGCGTGCTTTCCGGAAAGATGGAAATTGATGCTCCGTGCTGCAATTTTTCTTCCGCTTCACGGATCGTCTGTCCGGCAGCTTTTGCAGAGGAAGTATCTACGAAAATAAATCCGGCGGATTCGCAGGCTTTGCCCACCAGGAAAATCTTCCGTAAACTCTTTTTCATGATCCATTTGATCGGAACACCCAGGTAGCCGTATATCAAAAAAATATCGTATGCCCCCTGGTGATTGGATGCAAAGATGTATGATTGGTTTGGCAGCAGTTTTTCACGGCCTGTCACCCTCACGGGGCAAAGCGTCAACATGCAGACCAGTCGCGACCAGATCATTCCGGGATAATAGCTGAAGATTTTCTCTCCTCCGAGCAGGCATCCCACGATGGTGACCAATGCCGTCAGCATCGTAATGATCAAAAATAGCGGGAGCCAGATGACCAGTTGATAGATAAATAAAAGGATCGATTTCATCCGGTACGATATTTGTAAGTTTTCAATACAGCGCATTGTATATCACTTCCTGGATCCGCGGGCGAATATTCAGGTTCATCAGGTTTTTATGCAAACGCGAAGGATATACCCTGTTGGATAAAAACACGTATATCAATTGGTTGTCAGGATCCACCCAAAAACAGGTTCCGGTATATCCCGTATGTCCGTAAACAGCGGCGGGCGCCGATTCGCAGGTAGGGCTTGCGTCGGGATTGTCGGGATTGGGTTTGTCAAACCCCAGCCCCCGCCTGCTTTTTTTGCTTTTGGTTTCCGTAAACACGCGGCAGGTGGCGCTGCTCAGGAAGGTCTTCCCGCCGTAGACGCCTTCGTTGAGGAACATCTGCAACAATTTCGCCAGGTCGTTGGCATTGGAAAACAGGCCGGCATTCCCCGATACCCCACCCAGGAAGGCGGCCGCCTCGTCGTGGACGAAGCCCGTCAGCAGCTGATTGCGAAGAAAAGCATCGTATTCGGTCGGCGCAATGGCCGAGGCGTCGATGCGTTGCAACGGATTATACAAGGTGTAATTCGCCCCCAGTCCGGCAAAAAATTCGGTGTCGACAAATTCGTTCAGTTTGCGTTTGGAGACATGTTCTACCAACTCTTTCAACAGGATAAAATTCAGGTCGCTGTAAACATATCCGGGATTTTTTGTCAATGTCGAACGCACGATTTGATTCATCACGGTATCGGAAAAACAGTCGTTTAAGTAAAAATGATTGGCCACCTGCAATGGAAAATGCTTATGCGGGACGGTAGACACCAGCGTCGGCTTGAACTTAAAATCAGTGCGGAAGAATTGATTTGCATCGTATTCGACATGGTAGACTGAGTCCCTTTTACGCGAATAGAGTGAGCCGGAATAGCTGTTTTCGTCAATTGCCGCCTTGTAAAAAGGCAAGGTCGGCGTCAATCCGCTTTGATGGAACAATGCCGCCTCAATGGTGATTGGACTCTTATCGGAATTTTTCAGCGCAGGGATGTATTTACTCAATTTGTCCTGCAATTGAAAGCGATGCGTATCGTACAGTTTCATGACGGCAGGGAGCGTCGCAGTCACTTTCGTGACGGAGGCCAGATCGTAGATGTCGGCGTCCCGCACCGGATGTGTGCTGTCGTAATCAAAATATCCGAACGATTTACGGTAAACGACGATGCCGTTTTTGGCCACCAGCACCTGGCATCCGGGGAATGCTTTTTCTTTGATCCCTTCGTTGACGATCTCTTCAATTTCTGCCAGTTTTTGTGCGGACATCCCGACTTCGAGCGGCTCATGGTATGCGAGCCGGGATTTGGATGTGGTCAGTCCGGCGCCGCGATCGAAAAGTCCGGTGACCGACACCGGCAGTTTGCCTTTCGCCGCGATTCCTCCCATGACCAGTTGTGCGGCGGCTTCGCGGGCGTCTATCGCATTTTCGTAAGCCATAACAACCCCGTCGGCAGCTTCTATGGCGTCGCGAAAGTTGCTCATGCGGTAAGGCGAGACGAAGAAGCAAAGAATCAGTTTCTTCGCTTCCGCCAGTTGTTGCAAGAACGAATAGTCGGACATTTTGTCGTGGAATACGCCGCAGACAACCAAGTCGTAAGTTTTCAACTGTCGGAGCAGGGCGGCAATCTCTTCTTTTCCGGCAGCGGTATTGACGGCATAACGGTCGATTTTGCCGTACAGTGACAATGTTTCGTCAAAAGCATTTGCTTTGTCCATCCCGATCGACAGCGCGGCGATGCGGGTTTTCTCCAGATCCGCCACAGGAATGAGGTCGTGTTCATTTTTCAGCAAAGTCATGCCTTCCATGTAGAGTTTTCGAGAAAGCCATTCGGCGTAGGAAGAACGAATCCGTTCGTGGAGGCCTTGTGTCCGGATGGGGGAGTAGCTGTTTAAGCCGGCGAGGTACTTATATCGCAATATTTTCCGGCATTTTTCTTCGATCAGGGTTTGAGTTAAAATGCCGGTATCCAAGGCTTTTTTTATCGAATCGATCACTGCTGAGGGTCGAAGCGGATTGAGCAGGATGTCGTTGCCGGCCAATAGCGCCTTTACGCCGGTATTTCCGGATTTAACGGATTTCATGTCGAGTGCGTCGGTAAAGATCAGTCCGTCAAATCCCATTTTTTGATGTAATAGGTTATGAATAATGTCGGGCGATAGGGTCGCAGGCCTTCCGGCAACGGTCTCCAACGCAGGGACGGACAGGTGTCCGGTCATGATTCCCGCAAATCCTTCGTTGATGAATTGCCTGAAAGGATAGAGTTCTGTTTGTTGCAAATGCGCTTCCGGATGATCGATTTTCGGGAGCAGCTTATGTGAATCGTCGGAGGTATCGCCGTGACCGGGGAAATGTTTACCCACAGCAATCACGCCGGCATTTTCCAATCCTTTCGCGTATGCGATGCCTTTGGCCGCCACCAGTTCCGGATCTTCGCCGAACGAGCGGACGCCGATTACCGGATTGCGCGGGTTGTTGTTTACGTCCAATACAGGCGCGAAATTTACATGGACGCCCAGTTCGCGACATTCGCGACCGATCTCATTCCCGTATAGATACAGCAATTGATTGTCGGCGATGGCGCCCAGCAACATATTTTTTGGGAATCGCAAGGTGTTGGAAAGGCGCATCGACAATCCCCATTCGCCGTCAAAAGCAATCAGCAACGGGATTTTGCTGGCTTGCTGGTAGAGGTTGGTGCTTTCTGCCTGATCGTCGAGCGTTCCTTCGGCAAAAAGGATTCCGCCGATCTTCTGATTTTTGATATATTGCAGGACGTGCGTCTTGTTTCGCTGTCCGGGTTTCGGATCGACCGTGATCATGAGAAATTGACCGATCCGGTCGTCCAAAGTCATCCCGTTGAACACGGAGTCGACCCATGCTTCCATCTTCTGACGGTCGACACGGTTAAACAGGTTCGGTTGTTGTTGGCTTTGTAATGCGATCGGAAAAATAAATAACAGGAGAAATAATCGTATATAATTCATTGTTTTACTTGATTTAATGACACGTCCAAGCGTCCGGCATGAATGCCGGATCCTCCCATTTGGGAGATCACCACTTCTTTCCCATCCAGGTTGCGTTGCCTGTCGGGTTTTTCGAGAAATGTATGCGAGTGACCCCCGATGATGAGGTCGATGTTGCGTGACTGTTGTGCGAGCAGGATGTCATTGTCCTTCACCGTGCTGGAATAACCCAGGTGAGACAGGCAAATCACCAGGTCGCATTTTTTTTGTTGTTTCAGGAACGCAGCGACTTTATTTGCCGTTTCTATCGGTGGCAGGAAAACCGTGCCGGCATAGTTTTGTTTGGCCACCAGGCCGTCGAGTTCCGGGCCGAGGCCGAGGATGCCGATCTTCACACCGTTGCGTTTGAGGATGAGGTAGGGCTTTGTCATGCCTTTCAATGGCGTTGCTGAAAAATCGAAGTTGGAAGCGACAAACGGGAATTTGGCCTGTTTGATAATTTCTTTCAGGACGGGGTAACCGTAATCAAACTCGTGATTTCCAAGGCATGCCGCATCCACTTTCATTCGGTTCAGCAACGCGATCTCCGGCTCCCCCTTGAACATATTAAAATAAGGCGTCCCTTGAACGATGTCGCCAGCGTGAAAGAACAACACCGATTTGTGTTCGTCCCTGACGGATTCGACATAAGCTGCTAATCGCGCTTGTCCGCCTTTGTCTGCGTTTCGCGTCGCGTTAGCGGGCATCGGCTCTATCCGGCTGTGTGTGTCGTTGACATGCAGGACGACCAAGTGTTTTTCGTTTTGCGCATAGCTATACGCCAACGATAGCCATGCAATTGCTATAATGCTGATATACTGTCTCATTTTTCTATAATTATCCGGTTATCCAATACTGAATCGACTTTTTTGCCGGCGGCTGTACATTGTTTGACATAGTCGATCATCACATCTCGCAACGTGATTCCGGTGTTTTGCAAGCTTTTTGCCTGTTGGAAAGCGGTCATCCCGTCGTTGCCTTCAGCCAGGTAGTCGAGGGTTACAACCTTGTAGATCCGCTGCTCGTCGACAGGCTTCCCGCCCACCTCCAGGGAAGCGATTTTCCCATCGTGAATCACCAGTTCCACGCCGGTCGACAGGCCTTCGCCACCTCGCCAGGCATAGTATTCAAAGAGTTCTCTTACGGCCTTGCCGTCCAGCTCCAGCATCACCACCAGGTTGTCGAACGAATAGATTTCGAA
Organism: Dysgonamonadaceae bacterium; assembly: GCA_031272075.1. Classification (GTDB taxonomy): domain Bacteria; phylum Bacteroidota; class Bacteroidia; order Bacteroidales; family Azobacteroidaceae; genus BNXB01. Next base: position 3,085 of record JAISUK010000069.1, on the reverse strand, counting down.
CATATTTCCGATGGTAATTGGGCCTCGATTGAGTGACGAACGGTGTCCGTGCACATTTGTGACAGCGAAATCGAACGGTTGTCCGGTAGTCGTTTCGCCGAATTGCTTCAGTGCGTCCGAAGTCAGATTGGTCAGCAGGCTTTGCGGAAAGCCGTTTTGCATCGGCTGCGCCGCTTCGCCGATCACCTGGTTCATCTCAGCCTCAAGTTGTTGTTTGTAGCTCAGGATCAATTGGGAAAATGCAGGATCCACGCGGCGGTCCCAGCTACTGTCCATCAATGCCCATGAACCTTCGACGGTGCTGACCACATAGTGTTTGGAAGTACAAGCCGTGAAAAACAGCGTCAATATACAGAGCAATGCCAGTCGTTGTCTATAAATCGTCATGATTTGTAAAATGTGTTTATATAATTCATTGTTCATTAGTATCTTCCTTAATTTTGACTTTTTTCAACAAATCGGAGGCGAACACAAAATCGTTCAAGGCTTCGTTGGACGAAGTCATGATTTCTTCTTTCGTCCCTTCCCAGGCTTTTGCCCCCTCATTGATAAAAATGATCTTCTCGCCGATATTCATCACGGAATTCATGTCGTGCGTATTGATGACGGTTGTCATTTTGTATTCTTTTGTAATGTCGTAAATCAAATCGTCGATCAGCAGCGAGGTCTTCGGATCCAGTCCCGAATTGGGCTCGTCGCAAAAGAGGTATTCCGGATTCAGGGCAATCGCCCGTGCGATGGCTGCGCGTTTCATCATGCCGCCGCTGATTTCGGCAGGATACAACTCGCCGGCGTCTTTCAGATTCACCCTTTCCAGGCAAAAAGCGGCGCGCTTCTGCTTTTCTTTGTTGTTCATTTCCGAAAACATGACCAGCGGAAACATTACATTTTCGAACACCGTCATTGAATCGAAAAGCGCAGAACCCTGGAACAGCATACCCATTTCGCGCCGAAGGTATTTCAATTCTTTTTTCCCCATCGAGATGATGTCGCGCTTGTTGTATAATATCTCGCCTGAATCGGGCTTGAGCAGTCCGATGAGGGTTTTCATAAACACCGTTTTTCCGGAACCGCTCCGACCGATGATCAGGTTGGTTTTGCCCGGATCGAACACCGCAGAAATGGCCTTCAACACGGTTTTTCCTTCAAACGATTTGGTGACATGGTTTACTTCAATCATCTACGTAAGCATTAAATGGGTGATTATCAAATCGAACGTCAGGATCATCACACTACTTATCACCACCGAATTGGTGCTCGCTTTGCCGACCTGTAAGGCGCCGCCTTTCACGTTATATCCGAAGTAGGAAGCTATCGACGCGATGATGAAAGCAAAAAAGACGCTTTTCAGGATGGAATACCAGACATAAAAAGGATTGAACCAGTAGCGGATCCCGTATTCATACGTGGCAATGGTAATCATATCCGTCGAATATGCGATGATGTATCCTCCGCAAAATCCGGCAAACATGCTCAGAATCACCAAGACGGGAATGAATACCATGAAGGCTACCAGCTTCGGGAAAATCAAATAATTGGCCGAATTGACGCCCATGATCTCCAAAGCGTCGATTTGTTCGGTCACACGCATCGTGCCCAATTCGGAAGCGATGTTTGATCCGACTTTTCCTGCCAGGATCAGACACATGATGGTGGAAGAAAATTCCAACAGGATCGTTTCACGGGTAATATATCCGACGGTAAACGCGGGAATCATCGGTGATTTGATATTCAAAGACACCTGGATGGTGAGCACCGCGCCGATAAAAACCGAGATGAAAATCACGATCCACAACGAGTTTACCCCCAATTTGTACGTCTCTTGCCCTGTCTGCTTGAAGAAGACGCTCCACCGTTCGGGAATGGCAATCGTCTTCCACATCAGCATGGTATATTCGCCTAAATCGTATAATGCCTTCATCTTGGATTAAATTCGTTTATGACAACAGACTACAAATGTACGATTTTTTTACTACTTTTACATCAAATTTATTTGCAGCTTATGGAACAAATGATTCTTCGTACCGAAAATCTGGTGAAACGGTACAAAAGCCGAATCGTCGTCAACCATGTGTCCATCGACGTGAGACAAGGGGAAATAGTGGGATTGCTGGGGCCTAACGGCGCAGGGAAAACAACGACATTTTACATGACGGTTGGCCTGGTAACCCCCAATGAAGGGAAAATTTTCTTGAATGATGTGGATATTACCCGCTTCCCGGTTTTCAAACGCGCACAAAACGGCATCGGTTACCTGGCGCAGGAAGCGTCGGTATTCCGGAAAATGACGGTCGAAGACAATATCCGCTCGGTGCTTGAAATGACCGAGACGCCTCTTGCCTATCAAAAAGAGAAACTCGAAGGACTGATCACGGAATTTGGATTGAATAACGTGCGTCGGAACCTCGGCGACCGGCTTTCGGGAGGCGAACGCCGCCGCGTCGAGATCGCGCGTTGCCTGGCCATCGATCCCAAATTCATCATGCTCGACGAACCGTTTGCCGGCGTTGACCCGATTGCTGTCCAGGACATCCAGCAAATCATCGGCAAACTGAAAGAAAAAAATATCGGGATTCTGATTACCGACCACAATGTGCATGAAACATTGCGGATCACCGATCGCGCCTACCTGCTTTTTGAGGGGAAAGTCCTGTTCCAGGGAGTTGCCGAAGAGCTTGCCGCCAACCCAATTGTACGCGAAAAATACCTCGGTCGCGATTTCGAACTGAGGAAAAAAGTGCTTTAGTAGTAAAAAAAATGGAGATTCCGGTTCTCACGAATGGGAATCTCCTATCTACTACTATCAATCGCTTGATGAGATGATATCTTCTTGGTAGAGACGGTGCATGCACCGTCTCTACAGGTTACATTTTACCTTTTTCACCGTCGTCGTATCGCTTGCCAGCCGTACCCGCACGATGTATACGCCTTGCGCTGTCGCGGGGAGCTGCATCGTGAACGACTGTTGCCCGATGCCTGTCTGTGATGCGATGCGGATGCCCTGCAATGCCGTCACCGTCACTTCACTGATGGCGTCGCCCGTCGAGGTGACCTGCAACTGCCTGCCGTCGGCATGGACAAAGAC